>CAYLVL010000143.1:0-7034 GCA_964387135.1 uncultured Planctomycetota bacterium | reverse complement strand
AAGTGATTCTCGGGGATCAGGCTGTAGATGCGGTCTTCGAAGGTTGTCCGGTTCTCCGGCTTCGTGTGCATTGCGCCACCCTCTCGCCTTTCCCAATCATTGCACACCGGACATTATTTTCATTTTGAGCTAAACTTCAAGTGGTTCCGGTGCCTTTTGCAATGGTCTCATATAACGAAGTTTGAGACCAGCGGCACATACGTGGATTCAGTTACATGGGGTGGGACCGACACTGATGGCGCATTGGCGATCAAGACGTCGACACTGGGCCTAGTGTATGTCGGCGGGTCTTTTGCCGGCACCGTCGACTCCGATTGGGGGCCAGTTGACGAGGATAATCGTGCCGCCATCGGCTCTTCAGACTGCTATTACCTGTGGACGGACGGGAGCCTTGAATACGGCGGCGTTGCGATTTTAGGCTGTGACCTCAACAACGGATTCATTGACATGGCCGTCGACGGAGCGGGTGCTCTGTACTGGGCGGGGCTGTTCGACGGTGACGATATCGATCTCGATCCCGGCGCAGGAGAGGATATTCGTGCGAAGGCGGGAGACCGGGACCTGTTCCTCGTGATGCTGGATCCGCTTCTCTCATATGTATGGGGCCACACCATTAAGAATGGAGGCGTGGACGCCAACTATGGGGGTCTGGGTGCATTCGGTTCGGAATACCTTGTGATTAGTAGCGCGTTGACAAGCGCGGACGTTGAGCTCGCGCCGGTGGATCCTCCCTGCAAGGAGGATTCCGACATCCATGGTGACCCCACGTATGACTCCTGCTGCGCCGTCAAGTACATGCGGAACGGCTGCTGGATCGAGCAGGCCGGGAATTCAGAATGTGAGGAAGGCGAATTACCAGCTGCCGTCCGGGAAATACTTGATCAAGTATGCGTCGCATGCGCCGTTGGACGTGTGCATGTCGGCTCCCGCTCCCGGTCTGAAGTCGACTTCGTCGTTAAACGCTCCTGCCGAAAACACATAGAGATCGTTGAGCGCTGCAACTCCGAATGCGGTATCGTCATCGATCCAACATCCGAGTGTTCTCGTCCAGCTGTATGAGCCGTCCGTGAAAAGTCTGGTTAAGAACGAGTCGAATCCACCGTTGGAAGCGCGCTCATCAGTGCCTGTGGTCGGGTCAAAATCAACCGTGCCTTCGAACGAGCCGCTCACATACACGCCACCCAGGGTATCGACGGAAGCAGATTCCGCCCTGTCGTAACCGCTGCCTCCCCAAGTCCTCGTCCACTGATAGCTGCCGAGATCGCTGTATTTGACAAGAAAAACATCCTCACCGCCATTGGACTCGTATGAGTCAACATCGACTGTGGGGTCAAAGTCGACCGCTTCGTTGAAGTAACCGGTCACGTAGCAGACACCATCCTCGTCGCATGCCACACCGAACGCCTCGTCATCCCAGTAGCCCCCCCATGAACGGACATAGTCGAACTCGCAGTTGGTATCGAGTGCCATCAGGAAGGCGTCGAGCAGTGCGACCGAGTATTCCATATCTTCGCCCGGACCGGGATCGAAATCCACGCTCCCGGAGAAGCTTCCCACGATGAAAGACCGACCAGGTGCAGTGACGTGAGTGGCATACGTCCGGTCCCATCCCGAGCCTCCCCAGGTCAGCGTCTCAATCCATGTCCCGTCTGATTCGAAGATGGACATGAAGCAGTCAGATCCCCCATTGGAGGTTCTATTGAAGGTGCCCGGACCGGGATCAAAATCAACCGTGCCCCTGTAATAGCCGATGGCATGGCAATCAAGGCCCCATTGGACAACTCCCGCATCGGTTGCGAAATCGTCTTCAGGTCCGCCCCATGTGGCAACCCAGTTCAACGCTCCGATCGAGCCAAGCCTGAGCACGAAGGCATCTCTTCCGCCGTTCGATGTCCGGATGGCTGTCTCATCCGACGGGTCGAAATCAACCGTTCCCGAAAAGAAGCCGGAAACCAGTATGCAGCTTCCCGAGTAATTGCCGAGCCCCATGCCCATATCGTCACCTTCCCCGCCGAAGGTAATCGCCCATTCAAGATCGCCGAACTGATTGAACTTGGTCACGAAACCATCATATCCCCCGTTGGAGGTGTGGATTTCCTCTTCGGGACCCGGATCAAAATCAACCTCCCCGTCGAAATAGCCTGTTGCGATGACGCAGTTTTGATGGGTGTCAACGCTGACATCCTTACAGGTATCGGAGTAGGGGCCGCCCCATGTCCTCGCCCAGCCCGTCTCCTCGAGCACCTCGAGCTCCTGAATCTGGTAGGTTGAGAGATCGAGCCATGGAGGCGCGCTCCCGTTCTCGTTGTCTTCAACACTCACAAGGCATAGGTACGTGCCTTCCGGAGCGAGGTTCTCATTCGTCAGCTCGATTCGCCACTTGCTGAAGTTGGGACGGGATTCGGTATTCGTCATCTCGAGAGCTCCATCCCACAACTCAGGGCATTCAACAGTAGGCACGCCATGAGTTGCCATTGCCCCGAAGTCGTATACAGTAGCCCAAATGACGATTTCCCCTCCAAGGATGGTCAGTCCGCTTCCCTGGAGTGAGGTTGTGATGCCACTGGGTTCCGGGCAGTTTGCCTCTGGCGGGAAATCAGCTTCAGGATCGGTTACCGGCGTAGTAGTCGGAGGAACCCAGCACGCGTCGACCGCGTAGCCGAACACGAACGAACCGTCCGGAAAATCGATGTCGAAATCCCTGCGGACGGAGTCTCCAGCATAGAATATGGCTCTTCCCACAGCATCCGGGTCTGCTGAGAAGTACGCCACGAATCCGTTCAATGTCGCATCAGGCGGAGGCTCGGGAGCGAATCTTCCGTCGATGTATCCCTGGAATCCTCCAGGACCCGATCCTACTGTGGATGAATTGTAAAGAGACGTGTAAGCCTCGGCATTAACCAGTTCCCCATCGCCCAGCCTTGCATCGGGAACGGTAACGCCGGCTGCCGGGAACTCCCGACTCCCGTCAAACATCGCGATTCCGCGAACGTCAAAGCCAGTCAGGTTGGGATTGGAGAAAGGATGGGTAATCTCGACCTCGAAGCTGATCACGCCCGGTTCCACATCATGTGAGCTGACAACCCTCACGCAGTTGTGGCACGGTCCCTGCTCCAGGAACGAAAGAACGTTCCAGTGCCCCGCTACATCCCTTCGCGGGATCACTTCCGTTTCCCTAGTATCTGGATCGTAGATGATATCGTGATAACCCCAGAGGTGATGGACTGACTTGCTGACCGTTGTCTGTTGTCCGGTCTGCGAGTCAGGCATATCCGGGATGGTTGAGCTGACGGTCAATTCAGACTGGGGTCGCGTATCAGGCAGCGACGGTCCTCCCCCGCATCCGGAGGCGATCGTAAGCATGACTGCTAACAGCAGAATAGCTGGGAAGCTTCGTAGGAGCATGGGTGCCCTCCGTTTGTCGGCTCAGTATTGCCGGGTTTAGCCGGATGCCGCGGCATCAAGCGAGCGAACCGCCCCTAATTGCCCTGCTTCGGCTGTCTTGCAGTTCGCGTCAGAATACAGCGATAGCTTGTTTATTATTCCCCAGCAGGCTTCAACAGTCAAACGGACAGGGCCCTGCGTTGCGGGCATGCATCCGGGTTCACCTCTTCAAGGAACCGGCTTAATGGCGGGAATTTGAAATTGGGCCCATGCCCTCTCGACAGGCTCCTGGATCTCGGTTACATATCCCGACGGATCCCTCACCATTATTGGCAAGCCCCGAACTCACAAGAGGACTCTACACTCTACCGCTACAGGTAAGTCAAGGAAAAATCCGGGATTTTTGACAATATCTCAATCCCGAGATTCGGAGCAAAGCGAGACATAGCGACAGACCGATTATCATTGCTTCCCGACTGGTATAATCCTGTTCTGGTGAGATCGCAAGACGAGCATGATAGACAAAATCAGGAAGACGGTAATCTACGCGGCCATCGCCTGCTCTCTGGCATTCCTGCCGCTCAGAGCGACCGCCCAGGAGCCCCTCATTGAGGGCATCGTTCCGAATGAGGGCTATCCGGGCGATCAGGATCTTGAGATAAGAATCATCGGCATGAATTTCCGGTTCGACGCCGAGGTGATATTCGGTGACGGGTCCTCCGGAATACACGTTGACGGCCCGGTTGTCCTGATGAATGAGGCCACGCTTGAGCTTGTGATCGACATCGATTCGACCGCCACGCCCGGTGCGGCAAGTGTAACTGTGGTCAATCCCGACGGCAGCGAGGCTTTTTTGCCCAACGCTTTTATCGTGCTGGAGCGTCCGGTCGAGGCTCCCGAGATTCTGTCGGTCGATCCTGCGCGGGGTCTTCAGGGCGAGATGGGCCTGTTGGTGACAATCTATGGGCGACATCTGGATTCAGTCGAGACGGTTGACTTTGAAGACGGCATAACCGCGACCATCCTCGATCAGACGGACGACATGATCGAAGTCCTTCTCGACATCGATCTCATCGCCGCTGCGGGACTTCGGGATGTCAGAGTATCCGGACCTGCCGGCGACAGCGAGTCAGCGGGCGCATTCGAAGTAACCGCTCCCGTCGCTCCGGCAGCCATGATTCCAGGTGGCGAGCTTCAATGGGTGCCGGATTCTCTGGTTCTTCAGGGTTTCGGTACGGTTTCAGCGATTGCGGTGATATCCGTCGAAGCGGCCGCAAGCCTGCCCGCGGATTCCTCCCTGCAAATCTGGATCAGCGATGATGCAGGTGATTTTGCACGGGCGGATTTGCTTCTTTCCGATGTGCAATTCAGTATCTGGAATCCATTACCGCAGTTCGGTCCAGCCGCTATGCTATTCGAGATTGACCTGGCATCGACGGGTCCGGTCGCGGATGGGATGGATGCGGGCGATCTCGCGATTCAGCTCTCTCATGCAGGAGAAATGCTCTGCGATCTGAACCTGTCTCCCGATTCGTCCGGGGATTTGTCCGTCGGGATTGATATCGGGGGCGTATCAGTTTTGCTGCCCGTTGCCATCTCGTGGCCGTGGGAGAACGAATGCTGGGAGGTTTGGGTCGAATGGTGGCAGATGAAGGGCGATGTGGATGACGAGTGCGGGGAGGAGCGAAACGCGTTAAGGGAAGCGCAGGCAAGAGCGGATAAGGCTCACATTGCATTTGAAGCCGCCAGAGCTACCTGGACTGAAGCGGTCGACCGTTTCACGGACGCTTCACTGGCGCTGTTGACCGCGCAGTGCGCTGTCCGGACGGCGGAAAGGCAATGCAAGGATTTCTTCTCTGAGTGTGTGGCTTCCGGTCTGGTTTCGCCCAACCATCCGTTCGATCTCGAGCGCGAATGGCAGTACATGGAGGTTTTCGGGGGGGCTATTGGCATGTGGTACGTAGGGGAGGAGGGAGCCGCGCTGCTGAACGACTGCATCGATGCGGACAGGGATCGATATGACGAGCTCGGGCGGAATCTTCGCGACGCTCATGACGCCCTTGAAGAAGCGGACCGCGAGCTTGACGAAGCCAGTGAGGCCGCCAACGAAGCGACGACGGCATCGGAAGCAGCAAGGGCGGGTATGGAAGCCGCGGACGAAGCGCTTCAAGCGGCTCAACGTGCGCTCGATGAATGCCTTGAGAACACCACGTGCCTCGCCGACGGTATGCAGACTCTGGAAACCTCGAATCCTGAATGCTTCAATTGACTCCATAGAATACTGCCTGCGTTGGGATAGGCATTCTAGGCTGTCACTCGATGTCAGGACACTATCGAATGATGTCGGCCATTATTCCCCCCTTCAGCTCTGCTATACTCATGCTTCGACCCGAGGGCTTGACCGCCGGGATCGTGTCGCGATGCAGATGATCGACATAAGATGGGACCGCATCCTCGTCACCCTTGCGATTATCATGGGCGCTATCGGAGTGGGCCTTGTTGCTCTTGCGACCGCCGACAGGCCCTGGACTTTCTCCGATCTTGCCCTCCGGCAATCGGCCTACCTTCTCCTCGGCATACCGGTTATCTGGATCGTGTCCAGAATCGACTACAGGCTCTTCTGCCGCTACTCATGGTGGCTCTACCTTGGCGCAATCGCGCTCCTGATCATCGTTCTTGTTCTCGGCAGGATCATCGGCGGATCGCAGCGATGGATCGAGATCGGCCATGTCAGAATCCAGCCGAGCGAGTTCGCCAAGCTTGCGCTAGTGCTCGCGCTGGCCGATGCCACGGTGCGCATAAGGCACCTTGTCGGCCTGGGCTGGCTGTGGGCCAGCATCGCAGGCATTACGGTCACCATCCCGCCAATGCTGCTCATTCTCATCCAGCCCGATCTCGGTACCGCCCTCGTTTTCATCGCGATCTGGTTCGGCATGCTTTTCGTGGGTGGAATCGATCTCAAGATTCTGCTCGGCTACATCGTCGCCGGCGTGCTCATGATCCCCGCAGCACTCCCCTTCCTCAAGCCGTACCAGCGCGACAGGCTGACCGCCTTCCTGCATCCGGAGGCCGATCCTCACGGTGCAGGCTGGCAGGTGATTCAGAGCAAGATCGCGATCGGTCACGGCGGTCTTTTCGGGCAGGGATTGTTCAAGGGAAGCCAGAACGCGCTCGGCTTTATCCCGGGCGAGCATACCGACTTCATCTTCGCCATCGCCGCCGAGGAGCTTGGCGTTGTCGGTGCCGGGCTGATACTGATCGGCCTTTTCCTTCTTCTGTTCGCTGGACTGGCGATAAGCGAGGTGACCGACGATCATCTCGGCAAGCTGGTTGCGGGAGCACTTGTCTCGATGCTGGCGTTCCAGGTGATAGTCAATGTTGCGATCACCCTCGGCCTTCTGCCAGTGACCGGCATCCCGCTTCCGTTCCTGTCATACGGGGGAAGCGCGTTCATCACGAACTGCGTCGCGATCGGCATGCTGGTGAGCATTTATCGTCACGCCGCGACAAAAGGCCGCATGATGCTCATCCGCGGAGTGTAGACTTGGTAATCCATATCCGCTTTTTTCGTGCTAAAATATGTCAGGATGGGTTGACAGGGTCGCGGGGGGGGGGAGAATTCTTAGTGAAGCGCATAGGGACAGGTCGAT
>CAYLVL010000142.1:0-7050 GCA_964387135.1 uncultured Planctomycetota bacterium | reverse complement strand
CAAGCTCGTTGATGTTGAGGACATCAACGCCCTGGAGCACGGCCACCTTGTTCAGGTTGTAGTCGTTGGTGACAATCTTCCCGCCGATCTTCTTGGCGATGCTCACGAGGTGGGTGTCCACATCGAACGTGTCCTCGTCCGGCTCGGAGAAGTCATCATAGATTTCGATCGAGACCTCCGGGTCCTCCTGGATCTTGTTGAGGTGCTCGAGCCCCAGACGTCCGCGGTTCCGCTTGAGCGTGTCGGTGGAGTCGGCGAGCTTCTGTAGCTCCTTGAGGACGCTCTGGGGCACGATTATCAGCCCCTCGAGGAAGTTCGAGCGGATGATGTCGGAGATGCGGCCGTCAATGATGATGTTGGTGTCCAGAACCTTCGGGCTCAACGCCGCTGTGCCGCCGCCTTCCTCGGCTCCAATGCCGATCTTGACCGAGGACATGAAGAAAGCGCCGAGGTAGACGAGGATGACGATGATGCCGACGAACGCCAGGATTTTCAGCCCGTAATACTGCGGTAGCTGGCTTGCGAACAGCATGTCGATGAAGTAGGTGTTGATTACCAGCGCGAGGATGAAACCGATTCCCCCGCCCAGGATCCCGCTGATCAGTCTGGGACCGTTGGACTGGAGGATGATCTTGAGGAACCACTCGTTGAACCTGAGGAGACCGCGGTAGGCGACGGTGGCGACCATGAAACCGAGCAGCGCGAAAACAATGATGATTCCGGGGGTGTTGGGGATGACCTGATTTACACCGCCTGGCTGGTCGGCCAGGTAGGGGGCCATTATGAGAGCGATCGCGTAACCGAGTACAGCGCCCAGGAACAAACAGACTATCTTCATGAAACGAAGACCCATGGTGCGCTCCTTCAAATGATATTATAATATAATAATGCCAAGTTTGGAAAATGAAACAAAACAGAGCATGCACAGGGTCATGCACCTATAACTATGATGCAAAACGAGCAGCGAGAGATCGGTCGCTGCCGAACTTCATGATTATTGTAACCCATCGAATCCCCTTTTTCCAAATTCAGCAGTCCGGAAAAGGCGGTCAACAGGGTTGTCGAGCCGCTCCCAGAGTTTCTTGTCGGCTGAAGCGGATGATGCTTCGGTTGCGGGCTGGAAAGCCCGCGCTCCGAAGAGCACACACATCGCTCGCGGGCTCGCGCTGAGTGTGCCACAATGGCGGCCCGTCGTCCTCTTTCCACCGTCCTTGACTGCTTTGACTTCAATCTCTTCGCTGCTGTCGCCGCCCTTCACTCGATTTCCGGCGTCAATCGACTTATCTGCGGTATCGGGCTGGGGAGGATCCTGATAACCTCCCCGGGCTTCGTCTTGAAGACCGTCCATGCATCCCTGAGATCGATCCCCGCCACATGGCAGGCCAGAACAGCGTTGAGAGACTGGTGCGCGACAACAAGAATGTGCTCCTCGGGCGATGCGAACTCCTTCGAGACCTCGTCCCACCACTCTCCCGCTCGTTTCTGCGCATCGCGGGCGCTCTCGCCGTTCTTGGGATGGAAGCGGGACATGTCGTTACGATAGTCCATGTAGTCTTCCACCCACACTTCCCTGACCTGATTCTCAGGGGTGCCCTCCCATTCACCAAAATGGATTTCGATCAATCTCGGTTCAACCGTTTGCGGGATGTTTCGGTCTTCAAGGATGATGCGTGCCGTGCGGACGGCCCTGCCGAGTGGAGAGACGAAAGCGCGGGTGAGCGGGATATCACCGAGAAGCGCCGCTAGCCCCTTCGCCTGCGCGATCCCGCGATCGTTGAGTGGGATGTCGCTGCGTCCCTGGAAGATTTTGTTTCGATTGTACTCCGTCTCGCCGTGACGCACGAGATAGAGGATGGGGCCGCAGGGATATTCCGGCCTGGTATTGTTTTTCGACACGGGGCAGATTCTACAGGCTTATGCAAAACGGGTCAAAAATTGCGTAAACTTCGATTGTATCGGTTCAAGGACCGGGTGGTGATGATGATACTATTAGATAGCCAGGGAACCGTCTCTGCACGCGTATTTGACGGAAAAATAAGGCAAGGAGCATCGGCGATGAGAGGGTTGATCGCCCGTATTCCGCGCACACTGACTGTGTGTCTATGTCTGGTTTTTCTATTTGGATTCGGCGCCGCCCGTGCCCAGGAGGAATCCGTCGCACGGGACATGGAGTTCGTGCCCTTATACAACCTGGGACAGGAGGAGGCGATTCTCGAGCTCTACGCGAACCTTGAGCTGGTGGGTGTTTCCCGGGACGACCTTGTTATCACCACACTCGCATCGGTTCCCGACAAGCTGGTCATCCAGGGAGACAGCGCGCTTATCGACATCGCCAAGGAGATACTTCGCACGCTCGATCCACCTCCCGAGCCGCCGGCTCCGCCTCCGCCCGAGGTGATTGAGTCCATCAGAATCAGGAATCTTTCCCCGAGCGAGTTCGGTGCCAAGCTCGATGAGATCATGAACAACTTCATCGGGCTGATGAAGCTGGAGCCGTCCGCGGACAATTTCCTTGTCTACGCTCGGAACGCGGAAGGCGCGGGTCAGATCAACTTCTACATCCCGAATCTGGAAACGGCGATACGGTCATTCACCATACAGCCGCTTGGGTATCAGGGCTACGAGGTCTACATACGGGCCACATCGAACGAGCAGGGGCTCATCAATTCGGTGAAGCAACTGATCGCGACGGTCGATCAGCCGGTGACCGCCCGAACGCACCAGTTCCTGAACCTGTACTATCTCGAAGTCGGCGAGGCCATCAATAGCCTCAGGGCGGCGGGATTCCAGGCTGTGAACACGACGGAAGGCACCGACGAGGCTGCCCTGGAGGCGCTTCACTCAGGATCGGGTCCTATCATTTATGCGGCCCCGCAGGTAGAGGTGACATCGAGTGAGCTTTCTACAACCTTCTCGGAAGCGGGCGGATCGGGCATCAGGGGCAACCAGTTTACAGTCCTGTCGTTCGAGAATCCCATCGCTACTACAGACATCCACAAGCTGATCGTGTTCGGCACGCCTGCGGAAATTGCTGCGGTCCAGTCCTACCTTGACGTGATCGATGTTCCGGCAAGGCAGATACTGATCGAGGCGCAGGTGATCGAGCTTAATGTCGACGATCTCAACGACCTCGGACTCCGGGCAGTGGAGGGTGTCGATGACATCCTTTCGGGTACCGTGAATCCGGTCTTTCCCGGCGAGGGCGGCGGCTCAGGTGGATCGGCCGGTGGCGGGAATTTTTTCATCTACGATGATGCCGGTGAACCGGCAGGGAGTTTCCAGGCTACCCTTGCAGCTCTGATTCTCGACGGTCGCGCGACGGTGAGGGCAAGACCGAAGGTTGTCACGGTCGACGGGCGTCAGGCCATTATCACGATCGGCAGGCAGGTACCGGTTGTCCAGGAAACCCAGACCGGCACCGAGAGAAGCACCTTCGACATCAATTTCGTTCCCGTCGGCATAACCCTCAACATCAAGCCGAGGGTCGGCAGAGGGGCCGAGGAAGTGCAGATGCAGGTCGATGCCGTTGTGTCCAACGTCGAGACCCTCAACAATGTGGTCAGCGAGCTGAGTCTTGTCGCGCCGGAGCTGAACACGCGCGAGGTCTCGACGATAGTCCGTATTCCGAATCACCAGTCGCTCATTCTTGGCGGCTTGATCTCGACCGAGCTCGAAACGAGAACCTACCGCGTGCCCATCCTGGGCGACCTGCCGCTGATCGGCCACGTTTTCCGCAGGACTCGCGAGATTCGTGAGAGGACCGAAATCATCATCGTTATCACTCCCCATGTGGCCGAAGAGGAGGTTCCGCGAGCGGATATCGGCTCGGGGAATCCCTACCGGATCACCGATCCCTACCTTGTGCCGCTCGGCTCGGACATTCTCGACAACCTGGATAACGCCCTCTTCCCCGGCGAGTACATTCTGAAGGAAGTCGACATAAGGGGAATGGATTACATCAGCGGACGACCCAGCGTGCCCGAGAATGAGATTATTCCGTATTCGGCCAACGATCCGGTCATGCTCACTCTGCTCCAGGTTGTCAGGAAGCTGCATCTTGTCGACAACCTCCGGATGATGGCCGGTATCGAGATACCGGAGGACATGGATGCTCATTCCGCGCGGTACCACGCGGAGGCGTTCCTGATCGCCTACCTCAGGCACATGAACAACCTCCAGGTTGGCGATATCGTGGCGGGCAGACGTCTCCTTGTTCCCTCCTTCCCCATTCCGGAGGAAGGCTTCGAGGAGCCGGAGCTGGCCTGGCATACGATCAACTACCTGGCCGCGACCAGGGCCAATCCGCTTCTCACAGGTCTCGCCGAGACAATCCGATGGCTCGATTCGCAGCCGGTGTTCAATCCGATCGAGCTTTTCGAGCTTCCCGGAACCGAGGAAGACGAAGAACTCACGGGCCCGACCGAGATCGATCTCGAAAGCGGTCAACCTGTCGACGGCGAAGACGATGAGGCGGTCGAGGAGTCCACGGATGACGGCTCCGAGGCTGAAGAAGGCGGGGCGAGCGATGAATCGGACGTGACTGAGGAGACTGAAGAGACGACTGACACGGAGGTCGCGGAATCAGCATGAGCTGCGCCTTCATTTACGCTGATAGAGAAGCCGGCATAATCTGAGCGGAGGAAGAGACGAAATGCGAAGTGCTGCTCTTATACGAATCCTGGTTGGAATTCTTCTTATCGTGCCTGTGGTGCTGATCGGGTCGTGCAATAAGTCGGCCGAGGACACGAACAGGCCGGTAATCATCCAGGCTTTCGAATTTACCGTCGACGGCGAGTCCACCACACCGCCCGGCACACTCCAGATCGAGCCCGGGAGCGTGCTGACGATCAAGGTGCAATACGTCGATCCCGATGCGGGAGATGATCCCGATCCCAACTGGTATACCTTCACATGGGCGGTGGAGCGTATCGGGGTGGGAACTTCAGTGTTCAATCCGAACGAATATTTCATCGTTGACGAGGAGAACCCGTGCATCTGGACCGCTCCGGATGTCACCGGCTTCTACAGGTTCATTGTGGAGATACGAGACAAGTACGCGACCCCGTCGCAGGAATCCGTTGTTGTCGAGGTCAACGCGAACAAGCAGCCTGTCATAACCGAGCTGACCGTTTCGAATGCCCGGCCTTTCGTGAACCAGATCGTGACGATAACCGTCACCGCGGACGATCCCGACGACGACTTCCCTCTTGAGTACACCTGGCAGGCGACGGGGGGCTATTTCGCTTCCGAGACGGACGGCGAAGCGAAATGGCTGAGCCCCGCATCAGGCGATTTCACAATCACAGTCATTGTTGAGGACCAGGAGGGCGGGAGCGTGTCCAGGGATGTGCCGATCGTCGTGCAGGCGAATCACGATCCGATTGTGCAGGGATGGGACCTCGATCCCGGCGACTCGGTCGGCATGAATCAGCTTGTGACTATCACGCTGACCGCTGCCGATGAGGACGGCGACACGCTGGAGTACAACTGGTCGGCGGACAAGGGGACTTTCAACTCGGTCAATGAGAACGTCGCGGTCTGGAGATCTCCCGGCGATGCCGGGGCATGCAAGGTGACCTGTGTCGTCGAGGACAACAAGGGCGGCAGCGATACGGCGGAGATACTCATAAACGTCGTTGAGTAATCCTAGTCTTCTTTTGCCTGAATGTCATGTCCCTCTGTAACCGGAGGGACTGTTTTTTTGCCTGTCCTCCCACTCGCTGCGCTCGCGGGAGGGACGAAGATGGGCAATTTCGCTGGTCACGGGAGTATGGCAAAAGGCTTCAGATGCCCTCGCGGCTCGACTCGTGATACAATCCAACTCCATGAAGATCTCGTGCTGCATTGTTGCGGCGGGGCAGGGGACCCGTCTGGGCGATGAATGGGCGGACACTCCCAAGGCCCTTGTTCCGCTTCTCGGACGGGCGATGCTGTATTACTCTCTGGAAGCATTCGACGCCGCTGCGGGACTCGACAACAAGATCGGTTTCGACAGATATGTCGTCGCGGCGCCTCCCGATGCTATTGATGACTTCCAGGAGGAGATACGAATCTGGGGATTCTCGCGACCCGTGGCGGTTGTCGCGGGCGGCGCAACCAGGGCGGAGAGTGTCCGCAATACGCTGGAGGCGCTTCGCGATGATCCGCCGGATATGGTCATGATTCATGACTGCGCGCGGGCGTGCCTGACCGCCGAGATGCTCGGGTTGTTGCTGGAAGCATCTTCGGATGGAATCGCGGCGACTCTTGCTCATCCCGCGGTCGACACACTCAGGTTGATCGACAATTCGCACATTGCGGGCGAAATCGATAGGAAGACAATCGCGTGCCTCGAGACGCCGCAGATTTTTCCGTTCGGCAGGATTCTCGAATTGCACGAGCAGGCGGCGGGCAATTTGCAGCTACCCGACGACACCACGCTCTTGCTCCGTGCCGGAGGGACGGTTCGGGTTGTTTTTCATGACGCGAGCAACATGAAAATCACGTATCCCGAGGACATCGCAGCGGCGGAAGGGATCCTTTTTCAGCGGGGATGGGTAGACGCGGAGGAGGGGGAAGACTGAATGACCCCCGATGTGCAATCAGGAGACCTGTACCGCGTCGGCATCGGATACGATGTCCACAAGCTCGTCAAGGGACGCAGGCTCGTTCTCGGCGGGGAAACCGTCAAACACGACAAGGGACTCCAGGGACACTCCGATGCCGATGTGCTCACGCACGCGGTGATGAGCGCGATACTCGGCGCGATGGCGGCGGGAAGTCTCGGCGATCACTTTCCCGATGATGATCCGCAGTACAAGGACATCCGGTCGATCGATCTTCTCGAGCGGGTGCGGATCATGATGGAGGAGGGCGGTTGCGAGGTAGAGAATGTCGACACGATGGTCATCTGCGACAAGCCGAAGCTGAAGCCATATGTTGAGAATATAAGAATGAACCTTTCCGAGGCTTTGCGCGTTCCTATAGACTGCATTTCGGTCAAAGCGACCACGACAGAGGGGCTGGGATTTACCGGGACGGGAGAAGGCATAGCTGCGCAGGCGATATGTC
>CAYLVL010000141.1:0-7195 GCA_964387135.1 uncultured Planctomycetota bacterium | reverse complement strand
CTATGCTCGCCCGGCGGTACTTCAACGCCCATCATGAGGAAATTCGTCCTCCGAATCGGGACGCTTGCGCCGCCGATATACGCTCGCCAGCCGGGATAGAAATTCTCGCCGGTAACAAGAAATCCGCTCCGGTCGCCGGGTACACTGACATCAAACGTCAGACGATTGAAATCCCGCGAGCGACCCACGATCTCAGCATTCGGCAAGTAAGAGAACGACTGCGGCAGATGCGACTTATCTCCTGTCGTGATCGTCGCCTCACACTCGACATCCAGCTCGCGATCGCCTATCCAGTTCAGGAATCCGGCGTACCCGTTCTCGTTGTAGGTGATCTCGTCCACGAAGTACGCGTCGGGCACCCAGCCGCTCGTAGCCCGATAAGCGCAAATGCCCTCGTGATACGGCAGGGCGAGATCGGTGCGCCACAGCTCATAACCCGGGATAATCCAGTCATCGCCTTCAAGGAGCAGAACGTCGGCTCCCGTAAGACGAATGATCCGCAGGCAGACTTCATCCATCACCTTCGGCTCGCCCGTCTCCCGCGACGCGGCAACGACAGCGTTTATCCTCGACTGCAATGTATCCCTCAACGCGAGCTTCCACGCGTACTGGTTCAACGGTGTAAGGCCCCGCACAGCGGTCACGCCTCTAAGCCCCGACGCGTTTCCCGACATGTTGTCCCAGATATCTTCCTGGGCCTTGAATCCAAGTTTGGAGAGCGCCTGGGGATCGAGAAGATACTGGCTACCGGGGAAAAGCACCCTGGGAATCTCCTGTTCGGTCGGGAAATCCGCGTTGATATCGTCAAAGAACCGAAGCGATTCGTCGAACTTGTCCCTCTCCTGAACCAGCACCCTTGAAAACGGGTAGGTCATGAAAATCTGCGCTGCAAGTCCCAGCACGAGTGCGACGGCGATCAGGAGCACCGACGGGCTGCGGAATGAGTACTGCCTGTCCCGCTTCGGAGCGGTAAACGCGAACAGACCCAGGATCCCGAAGAACAGCGCCACTCCGAACGGAATCCTGAGCATCGCAGGACCGAGTATCAGCCCCGACAGCGACACAAGCAGAACCAGTCCCGTACCGATTCCGAAGCCGGTCCACCACGAATCATCGCTCTTGTCATCTTTTCCCCCGCCCATTCGAAGAAACGTATCGACAGCCGGCGCAGCAAGCGGCAGGAGCAATGTCAAAGCGGCATGAGCCATGCGACCGGGGTAACGGAACATCGAGAACGGCGGAACCTGAACGAGGTATTCATACCCCGGCAGATTCAATCCGAACGCGAGTATCAGCGACACAAGACCCGCCAGGAGAAGCGGAAAGACGGCCCATGCTTTGCCGCGTGCCTTCATCCAGACCGATGTCACGGCCAGCACGAAAGGCATCACTCCCATGAAACAAAGCGAGCTCGCATAATCCTGGATATCGGTTCCCTTTGTCACGGCGGGGAACACGATCAGTGACGCGAGCCTCGGCACGGTGAGCCACGTGCCGATCTTGAAGAAGTCGAGCGTTCGCTCGGCCGCACGCTCGGAGACAATGGTCAATTCAGCGGTCGGAAGAAGCTGGATCGCCGCGATGACGGGTGCGATCACAGCGGGCAGCAGCACCGCGACACATCTCATGAACACCTGCCATCCGCTCGTGCCGTCCGGACGGAAAATGATCCTGCCGATTCCGTAGAACAGGAGCGCAAGGAAGCCGATCATCGCGGCCTGCACGCTTCCCGCCACCAGCATCACACCCGTGAAAAGCGCGAACCACAGGCCGATGCGGACCGGGTGCTCGCTCTTCAGCCCGGAATCGAAGAAAACGAAGTACCAGGGAAGCCAGGCAATCGACGTAAACAGCCCCATCGCCGTGACATGCAGGATGAGAAACGGCGTGAGGCCGTAAGTCGCCGCGAGAAACGCGGATGTCGCACGCTCGTGACCGCGAACCTGCATCCATGCGTAGAAGCCGGCGATTGCGATAACGAAATGAGCCACAACCTCGATCGAATACCAGTGAAAGAAGTCGCCCGGCATATGGATGAACACGTTGCCGGGATAAAAAACGCCCGACTCACTCTCCGCCAGTCCCGGGAAACCCGCATACAGGTACGGATTCCACAGCGGCAGCGCGCCCGCCGCGAACGCCTGGCGGTCGAAGAATCGAAAGGGCATGTTCAGTCGCGATGTGTCTATTCCCGCGAAGACGGTCTGCCCGAGAAGCTCCGGAAGAAAATAGAACAGCGGCAGAATAAGGACAGCCACGAGCCACCAGTCGATATGGACTCGCTTCCGTCCTTCAATTGCTTTCGCCTGCTTTTCCATGGGAAACCGCTGAGAGAGAAACATGCAAGCGGATTCATCAGGTCGCAGTAGTCACTTCCATCTCGGCATCGTCGGCCTCGATCTGCCTGAGCGCTCTCTCGTACGCCTGAAGGATATCCGACCGGGTAATTATACCCACCAATTCGGTGCGATCCTGCTCCGAGACCACGGGCAAACGCCCTATATCCCGTATCCGCATTCGCTTGAGAGCCGTGCTCAGATCGTCGCTCGGGTTCGCCGTGAGAAGATTATGCGAGCAGAAACGATCGACCGGCGCGAACGGCGGCAGATGCCTCGCGTTGTGATAATCGTTGAGCGTCACCACGCCCACAAGCCGGTTCTGCCTGTCAACGACTGGGAAACCGTTGTGGTGCGTCTCCATGAACAGCCTGTAGAGTTCGCTCTTCGGTGTATTCTCACGCACGATGTCGATGTCGGTCTGCATCACATCCCTTACCTTGATGGACTCAAGTATATCCGCGCTTGCGCCCCACTTGAGCCTTACACCCCGCCTGACCAGTTTCATCGTATAGATGGACTCGGGCAGGAAGTGATTCGAGATCACGGTAGCCAGAACGACCGACAACATGAGAGGCAGGATGATGTTGTAATTGCCGGTAAGCTCGAACAGGATGATAATCGCCGTGAACGGAGCATGCGCTGCTGCGGAGAAGACGGCAGCCATGCCAACCAGGGCGTATGCCCCGCTTCCCGCGGTAAGGTCGGGTGCCAGGGCTTCAAATCCGTGGCCGCATACGGCGCCCAGCATGGCACCTATCAAGAGCGCCGGTGCGAAAATGCCCCCAGACCCCCCGGAGCCCAGCGCAAGCGAAGTTGCCAGGATCTTGACGAACATCAGGATCAGCATCACGTGCCACAGCATCCTCGTGCTCACCACTGTGTTGATCGCTTCGTAACCGACACCACGCACTTCAGGCCAGATCGATGCCACGATTCCGATCAGCAGCCCACCAATCGCAGCCTTCAACAGGAATCCTCGCCCGAATTTCGCGAACAGATCCTCGAAGAAATAAACGCAGCGAGTATAGAGAATACCCACAAACGCAGCGGCCAATCCAAGGGCAATATAAAACAGGATTTCGAGGTTGCTCTCGTACGAGTAAGCCGGGACATCGAATGCCGGGCTGTCCCCGAAGTACATCCTGCCCACGATGGAGCCGCTTACGGTGGCGAGCACAAGAGAAGCGAAACTCCTCAGCGATGAGCCGTGCAGGATGACCTCCATCGCGAAAATTACACCCGCGATGGGAGCATTGAATGTCGCAGCGATCCCGGCTCCCGCGCCGCACGCGACAAGCCACTTCCTTCGCTCGCTTGACATTCGAAGCAAACCGGCTGTCGCCGAGCCGATGGCCGACCCGATCTGCACTATCGGACCTTCGCGTCCGACCGATCCTCCGAATCCTATGCACACGGAGCTGGCAAGAGACTTGACCACCGCCACTCGTCCCCGTATTCGACCTCCCTTCAGCGCCACCGCTTCCATTACTTCCGGCACACCGTGACCACGCGCCTCCCTGGCCATGTATTCCACCATCAGGGCCACGATTATCATGCCCAGCAACGGTACCGGCACAAACGCGAATCTGCCAAGATAGGGAAACCAGCCCTGGATCGCAGGCACGCCCGTTGATGCCCAGAAGTCCGTGAACCAGGCAATCAGCCAGCGGAAGGCTACCGCACCGTAACCCGTGAGAATCCCCACCACTATCGCAAGAAGATTGGTAACCAGGCTCTCAGAGAGATGAAGATGATATGCGTCCAGTACCCCGGAAACGAATCGCAGCACTCTCTGGTGCCAGGGAAGATGGGCGCACAGCCTGAAGACCCGCCACTGTTCCTTGAGCCGTTTCATTGCATAGAAATCAAGCCGCTGCTGCACAGCGGCGAATGCCCGCGCCTGTTAAGCTTAATTTAGCACTTGCCGTCGATCCAGTCCACATGCATTAATATCGACGGAATCGATCAAGCTTTATTTTTTCGTCGCGGATTCAACGACCGATGCTCTTTCTGCTACACTACACGCCTGAACGGGGTCTCAGCAATATGTGGAACGCGCTAAGGCCTATATTCATCATCATCGCGGTCTTCATCGGAATCGCGATTCTTCTGCTCATAGGCCACGAGATCATCGAAGCTCGCATGTTCCGCATGTTGTCGAACCAGCCCGGTGTGCGGATAAGCATCGGCGCGAAGCACGGCAGCCTTTTTTCCGGCTATGAGCTCACAGACGTCGAGATCACCCAGACCGCAGCCCATGAAGATGCGTCGCCGGGCAGGTTCGCCACGCCGCGGCTGACAGTGCACTGGCAACTGAGGCCGTTTGCGCTTACGGAAATCACCTGGGAGGAAGGCTCAATCGCTTTCCTCGAAGACAATGCGCCTGAAGAATTCCGTATAGGTGGGGGTTCGCTGGTTCCGGACGGCGAGGGCTGGCTGCGCTCCGATGAGATCGATATCGGTCCCGCAACCTGGGGAGGTCGGGCGACAATCGGGATCAGGGCCGACGGAAAGCTTGTCCGGGGCGAGATCAGCATAGACAGGCTGCCCGCGGAGATTGTCCGCGCGGCTGGAACGGTGCCTGAAGGCTTCATTCTCCCGCCCTCGGTAATCGTCGAGCTCAGGTTTGAGGGGGAGCCGGGCAGACTAAGAGCCACCGGATCGGTCTCGAATCCCCTGACAAGAGAAAGCTACCGCTTCTGAATCCAACCCGAGATGTAGGGGGCCTTCGCGACTAGATGTCCGCGTGGCCGATCGGCCAGCTCATGTCTTGCTCGTCCTTCCCCGCTTCCCCCACACCCTCCTGATCAGCACCTGCCCTTTCAAGAGCGTCCAGTGCTCCGAGAGCAAGCACAAACTTGTCGATAGACTTCAGCAGATCCTGCCTTCCCGAGGAGTGCCCCTCGAACAGCTTCAGCCTTCGCCTGTCACATCGCGACAGAAGAATCGGTCTTCGCCTTCCCTTCCACCTGTCCGTGAGGATAGATGCTCCCCGTCTGTGCAGGCAGCAATCCCGGCTGCACGAAACTACAAATGCTCCCGAACCTCCCCCTTCCAGAACGCGTCTGAGCCACTGAGGCTTCACCATGCCCGCGCACGGCAGCGTGATGATCCTGACAATCGGGCGATCCACCAGCCGACCGTCATCCGTCACGAATTCAGCGGCATCGACAGCATGCTCGCACACAAATCCCACTACCGGACCGGCGGGCGCAATCGGAACCTCCGGCTCATGGAAAACCTCCTCTTCTTCCTCGATCGGCGGCTCGACCTCGATCAGTTCTTCGGCCTCCCCGACCTCCTCCTTCGCTTCATCCTCAGGCTTTTCCTCCTCAGTCTCCCCTGCCGGTTCCTCGGGCGGCCCCTCTCCCTCTTCAGGCTGCTCGACATGCTCCTCTTCGTCCGGATGCTCCGGCTCCGTATCATTGGGATCGGCGCCAAGACCATCCGCTAGTATCATCTCCAGCGACGCCTCGAACTCCTCCAGCGCCCCGGATGAGCCCACCCTCTCGAACTCATCAAGCAATACCGAGCACGAAGACTCGAACGGAGCCAGACTCGTGGCGGATTCCGTCTCGAACTCCGCAAGATTGGAGGGCAGTCCCTCTCTCATTCTCTCTTCGCCGTTCGAAGTCATTGTCCGCCCTCCCCCGGCATCGGTCCGATGAGATGAGCTTCATCCACTCCCAGCGAGCGATCGATCAGCTCGGCAATCTCGCCCGATGTCATCGTCGGCAGCTCTATCGCGTCGAACATGCAGCTCCCCACGCATATCCCGCAGGCGATGCAGCACGATGGGAGCACTCTCGCGATTTCTCTCCCCTTCTCCCGCTTCGACGGGTCGGGATGCGGAACCATGAGAATCGCGCCGTACGGGCAGTCGTTGTAGCAGAGACGGCACCCGGTGCACTTCGCCTCACTCACTACAGCGGTAGGCGGGGTTTTCGGCTCGAATTTGGGAAGGCAGGCAAGCAGGAGCCACACTATCAATAAGACCGCAGCCAGTAGGGGCCCTTTGAGCAGGGGATAGAACAGCAGCGGGAATGTGATGAAGAAGTCAATCCGGATTCCCGGCGGCTGAGCGAACGGATTGAACGCCCGCAACTCCTCCCTCTCAATGGGAATCATCGCCGCCACCAGAAATACAACGATCAACAGCCCGATCCAGACGGAAATCGGAAGCTTCAATCTCGGCGGCGTGACATGTCGGAGATGCCACATGACCAGCGCGATCAGCACGAAAGCCCCGCCGACATGCAGCGCGAAGACTCTCAGCAACTGCTCCGATTCGGTCCAGACCGAGAAGACTGGATATCCGACAAACGATCCGAGGTTGAACCAGCCGACGATCGGCCACCGATCCACGCCCATGATCAGCTCGCGACCCCATGAGAGGAGCACCATGGCTCGCTCGTCCCACGGGAGAATGTAACCGGCCCAGCCAATGATGCCGATCAGGGGAAGCGCGAGAAGACCGATACGCCAGTTCAGAGCGCGGGGAGATGAGTATCGACCGGTCGCCCAGGTCCTCACCATATGAAAAAGCAGAGCAAGGATGATCAGATCGGCGGACGCGCGATGAACGGCCCTGAGCAACGCTCCGGCCCGAACATCTCTCGTGAGCCTCTCAATTGACGGTGCCGCGTGCTCCGGGGATGGAGAGTACCAGGCCAGCATCCACAGACCGCTTATCAGGCTTATCAACATGAGACCCATGATTATCGCGCCGGTGAGAGCGAACGGGCTGCTGCCTTCACCGAAGAATCTCGACGCGTAGTACTCCATGGTCTCGAGAAATCTGCCCGACGATCTGCGGAATCGCAGATATCCACCCTCTCGGGAGGTGCTTACAGCGA
>CAYLVL010000140.1:0-7250 GCA_964387135.1 uncultured Planctomycetota bacterium | reverse complement strand
GGTCTTTCCGAACTGAAGCGCCTCGACAAAATCCCACGGCGGAAGGAGGTAGAAGAAGAACGGACGATCGTCGGTGGTCGGCCTGATGTCCAGAGGATACTGCTCGGTGAAACGCCGGAAATCGCGGGTGGTCATCAGGTCGTGATAGATATACTCGGCTCCCTCCTCCGATTGCGGAGCATGCCCGGGCATGTAGAGAATCTCGAAGCCAAGCTCCTCAATCACCTCGTTCATTCTCCCGATCGCTTCCTCGCCGAATCCGTCAGGACGCACCATGACATTCGCGATTAATCCCTGTTTGATCACCATGACGCATCTGGACGGATCCTCCACTCCCTGCCGCTCCAGCGCCGCCCGCGCCACCGAAACAACCTTCAACGTCTCGCGAGGCTGGTCGAACGCGAACCGGGACATGGAGAAAATGCCGTCCGGCGCGAGATGATCGTAATACTCCTCGAAAGCCTCGACCGTATAGAGGTTGTTCTCCGAAAGCGCGTACGCCCCTGTCGATGCGGCCGCCCATGTGTCTATAAGGCTGATCTGGATGAGGTCGTACGCCTCCCGGCTCCTCGCGATGAAGGTCCGGCCCTCGCTTACGGTCACGTGGACGGGATCGCGATCGTACAGGTGTCCGCAGTAATCGGCGAACTCGTCGCGCATCACTTCCCCGATAAGCGGATTGATCTCCGCTCCATGAACCAGGGACGATTCAAAGGCGAGAGCCGCGAGAAGGTCCTTCCCGCCGCCGGGACCTACCACCAGAACTCTCGGGTGATCCAGCAAATAGTGTGCGACCGCGGTCAGGTCGTACTTCGCTATCTCAAGCTCGGCCGGATCGCCGGTGAATCTCGTTATGGGAGTACCGGCGGTGTTGTCGATCTCGAGCCAGAGCTGATCGGGAAAATAGCGACTGACATCCCACTTCTCCGAAATCCCCCACCTGTGAATGCCCCCCTGATAGTAGCTGGACGAGTCTTCCCCGCGTATCACGATGATCCTCGAAAACGCGTTCCATTTGTCGTACACGATCCTGCTCGGATCGATCCGGTAGCCCTTCGCGTGAGTGATCTCCACGATCGGGCAATACGGATTGGCGAACCCTACAAACAGGAATGCGATGCCGACCAGGAATGCAAGAATCGGGAATCCCCTGCGTTTGGGCTTTGCCGCGCTTTCCCCCACATCCTCCCAGTCCGGGCTCTCCGTCCGATCCGAAAGATAGAAACACGTGATCGCGAAGTAGGCGATGCCGGCTATCACCAGAACCGATCCCGGGCCTCCGGCAAGCTGCAAGAGCGGAACGATTATCAGCGCCCCCAGAGCACTTCCGGTAAGCGAGAGGAGGTACAACCTTGCGATATACCTGCTACGCTCCCGGAACACCATCGCGAGAATCATCCCCGCGAAGAAGAACGGCACGCTCATGGAAAGGTAGATCAGAAGGAGCTTCGGGAACTGCGCCAGGTTCGGCTGATGGGGATTGAAATTGATCGACAGGCTTACCCATAAAGCCACCACTGTCGTCAAGCCCGCCCACATCGCCAGATCCCCAAGCCGCCTGCCAAGCTCGCCCTTCGTCAGGGGCCTTCTCCAGATGTAGAGCACCACCCCCGACGCTCCGAACCCGAAAAGAGCCACGCTCACCGCGAGGAAGGCGAAGTGATAGAACATCGTCACGGAAAAAATCCGCGTGACCGCGATCTCCAGCGCCAGGACGAACGCGTTCAGGAGGAATACACCGCTTTGCAGGCTCCGTGACATGGTCTTCCGCATCCAAAACCACCCGAAGCGGTCCCGGAATCAGCAGGCATCGTATCACAGCAAGCCCCTGTCAGGCTATTCAATGCCCGGAAGCCCTTTCGCCTTTGGGGGTCCCCTGATGTATAGTATCCGGACCGACATCCACGAAGGGTGAGATTCATGATCACAGGACACTACACCGATGTAGAGGCTGTTCCGCAGACCAAGTACGGAACTCAGAAGACGGTCATGCGATGGCTGATCGGCGAGAACAACAGCGCGCCTAACTTCGCGATGAGGCTCGTGACAATAGAGCCGGGCGGTTTTGTCGGCATGCACGACCATCCCTATGAACACGAGGTCTTTGTGCTCAAGGGCACGGCACGGGTTACGGAAGGCGACGAGGTCGCCGAAGTTCGCGAGGGCGGCTTCGTCTTCGTCACTCCAGGGATCACGCATGGATTCGAGAACATCGGCGATGACATCCTGGAGTTCATCTGCTGCATACCCAACACCGACTGAAACTTGATGTCCCGGCAATATTCCATGCCGGACGGAGATCTCACATGGCCGATCGGGCTTTCATAACCGGTGGAGCTGGATTCATCGGAAATCACATCGCGAGACTCCTTCTCGAAAAGGGCTGGGAAGTCGTCTGCTATGACGATTTGTCGGTAGGGAAGAGGGAGTATGTCCCCGATGGAGCCGAGCTAATTGTCGGCGACATCCGCGACGAAGAGACGATGACCGAGGCCATGCGCGGAGCGAGGCATGTATATCATCTTGCGGCACGGGTCAGCATACGGAAAGCGGTGGAGACATTTGTCGATGACGCCGAGGTGAACACGCTCGGCACGCTAATCGCGTTCCGGGCCGCGAAGAATGTCGGCGCGGAGCGGTTCATGTACGCTTCCAGCATGGCGGTATACGGTCAGGTCGAGTACTCGCCGCAGGACGAGAGCCACCCCATAAACCCGACGAGCCCCTACGGTGTCGCCAAGTATGCAAGCGAGCGGTATCTCCTTGCGATGGGACCTCAATGGGAAGTCGAGCCGGTGATCTGCCGCTACTTCAACACTTACGGCCCTCGTCAGACGCCCAGCCCGTACGTGGGCGTTATCACGATCTTCTGCCGCAAGCTGTTCGCGGGCGAGACACCGCAGATATTCGGCGACGGTGAGCAGGTCAGGGATTTCATCCACGTCGAGGACATCGCTCGCGGATCGGTCATGGCAATGGAGAAAGCCCCGGGGGGTAGTGTTGTCAATCTCGGCACGGGGATCGGAACGAGCGTGAACGAGGTCGCGAAGCTCCTTATCGACAAGATCAATCCGGGCATCCTTCCCGAGCACACCCCGCCGGTACCCGGCGAACCCGGCGACAGCATCGCGGACGCTTCTCTTGCCGCCGAGCTTATCGGCTGGAAAGCCGAGACAGTACTCGCCGACGCGATAGACGATGCCATCTCATGGAACCGCGCCCGATTTGAGGAGGAGAAGGCCTAGCGTTTGTATTCCGGGATGGCCTTGTATGTTTGCAGTCTTCTACATAGGAAAGCGCACGCTGTTCGACATACTTCGCGCCGGAGTATTCTGGGTTGCCGTTGCGCTTGCCGGATTCATCATCTTTTCGATGCTCTACTGGGGATGGAGGCAGATCGAGGCGGAGCCTGATGGAGGTCGATCGGGATTCAGGAGCAGGGCAGCGCCCGCACAGGAAGAGCCCGGGAAGAAGGGCGACGACCCATCCCGTCCCGTAAGCGAATCCCCCACCTCTGACTGGGACCCGCTGAGCCAGATGAAGCCGGAGAATGTGATCCTGTGGCACGTCTATGCCATCACCATCGGATTCGCCAACCTGCTCGCGATTTTCGTAATGATGGGACTGCTCGGGCGCGAGATAGAAAGACGCACCATCGACATGCTCATCGCGCGACCGGTTTCCCGTGGACAGATCTTTCTCGGCAAGCTGCTTGCCGGATGGGTGGCGCTCGCAATCTTCATGATCCTGCTCACCGGATGGAGCCTCGTGTGCATGGTCTGGGGCGGGATGGGTCTTCAGCCGAACTACATAAACGCCTGCGCGATCGGCACCCTGGCCCCGTTCCTGGTAAGCGCGATCACCCTTCTGTTCACAATCTGGATGAGGGGGTTTCTCGCGGGTCTGCTCGGCGTGATCGTGACTTTCGCTTCAGGAACGACCGGCATGTTCATGCTCAAGCTGCTCGGCATAGAACTCCTCAAGCTCGAATGGCCCGTCAGGATAATTTACAAAATCCTTCCGCCGATGAACGTGATCGGGCAGCAGGCAACCGACCATCTCGAGACCGACATGTGGTTCCGGTTTGTCTATGGCATGTTCGAGGACCTGGGCCCCACAGCCGCCGACGGACTCTACACTCAGATGTGGCAAGTCTGGGCCTACCTCGGGGTTATACTCGTTTTAAGCTGGCTTTCCTTTTTCCGCCGCCAGTTCACCTGATTCCCGAATTCAATAGGTTTTCAGCTTACGAGGGTCTGCACTGCCCCTCTCAGTCGATCCGCC
Organism: uncultured Planctomycetota bacterium; assembly: GCA_964387135.1. Lineage (GTDB taxonomy): Bacteria > JAJVIF01 > JAJVIF01 > JAPKYR01 > JAPKYR01 > CAYLVL01. The sequence goes on along the minus strand of CAYLVL010000140.1, from coordinate 2,966 downwards.
AGCGGTACCGTAAGTTGGTTCGGGGCAAGGTCCTGCTTCTCCAGAAGTACATTCGTGATCTCCCGGATCGACCGACTGAACGGATGGTGCGGATACAGCACGACCGCCGGCACCTTGTGCTTCTCGGCTTCTCTCAGCAGTCCATGTACGTACGGAACTCCGCCGAGATACCTGATCGGCAGCAGACTCTCTCCCTGCGGGGTGTAGAAGAAGGTCCGGGCTACATCCAGAATTTTCAGATACACCCTCTTGGCATCCTTCAGATTGTCCGCCAGGTTCACCACGAAATTGATCCGAAGACACCGACCCTTTCTGCTTCCCTCCCCGCCCGATCCCTTCACGATGACTGTTTTCCTGTTGAAATAATGCATCTCGTGGAGACGCGTGAACCTCGTCCAGCAGGCTTTCAGAGCGGCGTACGCGGCGACGATGTCCTGCGGAGTCGCGACGATCACGCACTCGTCGCCCACCAGCGCGAAATCAAGCACCCGGCTACCGATCCCCGCCCCGAGATCGAAGAATACGTCGGTGTAGCCGCCTTCCCTCACCAGTCGATCGAAAGCCCTAAGAAGCCTGATCTTCTGCTGATGGGCAAGGTTGGCGAGCTTGAATTCTCCCGATTTGCCCGCCAGGAAATGTATCCCGAAATCAGTGGGGACGAGGCAGTCGAAGATATCCAGTCGCCTCTCGTAAAAATCGTGGAGTGTAACGGACGGCCTCGCGCCCAGCCTAAGATCGGCGTTCGCGCTGCCGAGATCGGTATCGACAAGCAGAACGCGTCGACCCTCCCTTGCGCACTGGATAGCGAGATTGATGGCAAGATGGGTCTTGCCCACTCCACCCTTGTTCGAAATGAAGGCAATTGTGCGTGCAGGAGCATTGACCACCCTCTTGGCCTCCTCCGAAGGTGATTCCTGTAGCTACCTGATTCAAGTTTATCAGATCAGATTAATTCCGACAAGATGATTGAGAGGTTGTCGGTCCATAAAAAAGCACCCCCGATCCGCCGGGGGTGCATGGCTTCCCTCGCTCTATCAGTCTCGCCTAGTCGTCCCAGTACAGGTACACATCATCGTAATACCCGACCGATGTGCCTCCAGTCGAGAAGTTGCCAAGACCGACGAAGAAATGCGTGAAACTGGTACGTGAGCTTTCATTTCCGCACGATGTGCCGTCACGGTACAACTCATCGTCCACCCACACCCACCATGTGTCGGTCGACAGGTTGATCTTCGCGAGCACGTGATACCACTTGTAGGTCTCCTGGAACGGGGAAGACCCGCCGATTGTGACGCACGCGTAATGGCCTGTGGTGTAGGGCGTCTTTTTCCATGCGAACCCGAGTATGGCCCTCTTCGACGCGTCCGTTATCATCACCCGGGCTTCGTAGCATACATAAGTGTGTCCCGCGGCAGTGAACGGAAGTCCATCGTATCTCGCCCAGGACGGGTACGCCTCGAGACGGAAGCTGTTGGGCTCCGAGTAGCACTGCTGGGTGGACGCATACGCGCTGATTCCGCTCCAGAAGTTCACCCATCCGCCCGCCGATGGATACTGGCCATTCGCGTAGGAGTCGAAATCGTCGCCCCATTCATTCGGAGCGCACGGAAACTCGGTGACTTCGAATCCGTTGTCAAGCTGACCCCACTCGTCGTCCGGATTGGTCACCTTCACGTGGTAGAAGCCCTCGACCGCACCGGTCCGGCTGTCCAGATCGATATCGCACGTGAGCATCGTACTGCTTACGAACTCGATGTTCCCGACACTCAGCTCAATCTGGTCATCCTCAGCATTGATAAGCTGTATGATCGCGCCGTCCTGGAAATTCTCGCCGGTAACCTCGGCGCCCTCGATAAAGAGCTCGAGCTCGCCGTGGTCGGGATCGATCGCGGTCACGATCGGTCCCTGTATCCCGGGATCTCCGCCGATGTGAATCGATCCCGTGAAGTAGGCGGCCAGGGGGCCGTCCGCGTACATGAAATTCTCGCCGCCGGGCAGCTGCGGCTGATAGGAGTCGGGAGCACCCGACTCAACCGATCCGAGGAGGGGGTAATCACCCGACGCCGTGAGAAACAGGTCGGGGCCGGTAAGCTCGACGGTGAACACCGACGATGTCGGTCCGCCCGCAGCGACAGTAGCGATGGGCAGGATGTTCACCGGAACGGCAAGCACCGGCGACTCCACCCATATCGCCCCGCACTCACCGGGCACTCCCTCGGGATTGGCCATCGACTGCCAGTCAAAGACCTCTATATTGAGAACAACCGTTCCGCCCGAGTCGTTCTCGAAATACCAGGCATCGGTCCCATTGTCGTCGACCTTCACATGATACGCTTCCTGGCACTGAGCGCCTGGCCCGAACGCCTCCAGCGGGAACTCGGGAGCATAGCTGGGATCAGGCTCTTCCCAGCTTGCGTCTATCGCGTAGTTGAACAGGAATTGCGGCATCCCGCCATCGGCAGGAAACTGGATTTCGTACTTTCTGACATTCGGCGCGGTAGTCGGCCTGAATACGCCGTGATCGGCAATATCGAGATCGGCGACATCATCGTCAATCAAGAGACCGTCCGCGAAATACTTGTACGGATTGAGCGTGGCGGTCGGCGTCTCCAGGCTGCCGAGCCTGCCGGGCTTGTACGAGAGGATGGGCATCGGGTCCCTGAAATCGTACGCGTTCCACCATCTCGTCATGCCGTCCGCGTTCAGCATATACGGTTCACCGGTCTCCTCAGAGCCGTACATGATCGCCGGATCGTGCACGCTCGGCTTCGATCCGTTGCCCAGGAATATCCCCCGAACGTCGAAACCCTTGTAGCACTCCAGCCCGAGGAACGGGTGCGCCAGCGACACCTCGCACTCGACATAGCCGTTCATCAGGTCGGACGACCCGAGAAGCACAATGTTCATGTGGTGCGTGGGCACATAGGGCGGTGAGAGGAACTGCTGCACGTTCACGTTGAACATCG
>CAYLVL010000139.1:0-7320 GCA_964387135.1 uncultured Planctomycetota bacterium | reverse complement strand
CGCCCGCCGAGTTTCGAGGCCCTCTGGATGCGATGGCTCGCTACCGGCCTGGGAACGCTGACGTTCATCTACCTGGCCGTCTGCCTCGGCAGGATGGGCGATGAGCGCCCTCCCCCTAGTCTCGTCCAGCGGACCGTCGGGCACCTCCCATGGATCGTCGACCGTCCCGGGCGGCACCATGAGATCCGCCGCCGCCTGCGCGAGAAGGAGATAGGCGCGGGCGTTCGGATCCATGGACGCGTCGAAACGTCTCGCAGTGTACTCCCCGATCGGTTTCAGCACCCCGTACACCGCGTTTGACACGAAGTAATCGAGCCTGCCGTAGCGATTGTTCACGTCCGCGATGATCCCGGCAATAGAGTCCTCTTTCGCGAGATTGGCCTGGATGAGCTGAACGGCGATGCGCTTCTCGTCAAGCTCCTTTTCCGCGGCCTCCGCCGAGCGACGGTCGCGAAGGTAGACGAGGGAGAGATTGCAGCCGGAATCGGCGAGGTGTTCCGCGATCTGACGTCCGATTCCCCTCGTTCCACCGGTTATCAGCGCCACCTTGTCCTTGAAGCACGGGTAGATCATACGGGGTTCATAGCATTAGCTTGGTCACAGGGCAAGGGGCGAAAGATGGAAAACCCCGCGGTGGTTTTTTGATGAAGGGTCTTTCGGATTCGGGCTGATGGAGTAAAATGTCATTGAGGTTCGAGGGCAGGTGTCCGGGAAGATTAATCATGTGTCTTGCCATTCCAATGGAGATAACCGAGATCGACGGCGACACGGCGACGTGTACCGTCGACGGTGTTTCGGTGAAAGCATCGCTTGCGCTCGTGCCGCACGCGAAGATGGGCGACTGGGCGATCGTCCATGCGGGTTTCGCGATCGAGCTGATGGACGAAGCCGAAGCACTGGAAACGATAAAGCTGTTTGACGAGATTGAAGAGGCCTACAGGGACAGTGTGGAAACTGACTCCCCCGGCCGGTAGAATATCGCGCGGATTAATCGGTTCCTTGAACCAGGACTCTGGGACGACTGAAGGTGGAATATGCATCCTGGTTCCCGGAAGGGCGAAGAAGCATGGAAGAGCAGAAAACCTACGCGGTGAAACTTGATGGGATTTTTCCCGAGGAAGACGGGCCGGTGGTGGCTCACGGAACCGCAGGTGAGATCCTGGAACAGATCGCGGACAAGATGGGCCTCGAGGATCAGAAGGAGGATGACGATCTCGGCGTCGCTCTCGATGGAGTCTACCCGAGCACTCGCGCGATCGCCGCTCATCATCTGCTCGAGGAGCGCATCGGCTCGAGCGGCGCGTATGGGGATCCGGACTTGCTCATCGCCGCGCTCATAAGAGAAGATCAGATAGCCTATCTCACCGATGATGAGTACGATGAATGGATCGACGAAGAGGAAATGTATGAATACGACGAGGCAAGGGGCGAGCTGGGTGAGGAGTGGAACGACGGTCGCTGGGAAACCTGACCGGAAATCTGACGGTTTGTGAATTTCAATCGAGAAGTCCCACTAATCGCGCGCTCAGGACGCGTGATTTCTGTTAGCATATGAGGGTCATGTCTTCAGGCAGGGAGATTGTCTCCATGCGAGTCGTCTATACCGGATCGCCCGGATCGGGAAAAACCCGCAGCCTTGTCGAGCTTTTCAATCAGGCTCGCGCCACCGGTCGCGAGCGCGATACGCTTTTCGTCGTTCCCGATTCCTCCGCACGCGAGCACATCCGCGACATAATCGCGCGTTACTCCCCTGAGAATGTTCCTGCGGCTTTTTCTGATGCAGGCATCCACTCGCTTCAGTCGATCATACGCAAACTCGCCGGCACGCCGTCCGCCGGAGATTCATGCGCGCGCGCACTGCTCTCCGCCCATTTCCGTGAGCATGACTCTCCTGGCGCTCGACGAGGTATCCTGCGAACGCCGGGAGGTATCGCGGCTCTTGCCGATGCGGTTTTGACACTCCGCTCATACGGCCACACAACCGAAAGCCTCCGCAAAGCGGGCGAAGTATTTGGACCGGCAAATTCCCCGCTGCTTGTCGCGATGGAGCTCTGGGAGGGCTGGCTCGCGTCAAGCGGAAATCGGGATGCGCAGGATGTTCTCGTAGAAGCTTCGGTTAGCGCACGTGACAACCGGCTGCACGGTGTCCTGATTGACGGCTTCACCGAGATTCTCCCGTTGCAGTGGAAGATTGTCGAAACACTTGTTCGGAACGCCGAAATCGCGGCGGTCGCGATCGATCCCGCTCATCCGCCGTCATCCGGGCTTCTCGCAAAATTCCTCGAAATCGGCTTCAACGAGGAATCGATTTCCCGGAACAACCGATGGAGCGGGGCGGACGATCTCTCGTGGCTGGCAAAGGTTGAATGCTGGGACGTTCACTCGGACAGGCCGGCGGCATGTGTCCCGACAGACCGTGTGAAGATCGTCAAAGCGGCTGATCCGCGAGCCGAGGCCGCGGCGATCGCGCGTGAAGTCGCGGCGTGCGTGCGGGACGGCTGCAAATACTCCGACATCGCCGTCCTCGCGCCCAATCTCAGCCGGTTCAGACCCACACTTGAGAGCGAGTTCAGGAGAGCCGGGATCCCGATACGTTTCTTCCTTGACAAACCGCTCGTGGGGACATCTCCCGGGGCGCTTCTGGACGCAATCCTGACGCTCATCTGCGGCGAATGGAGCGATGAGAGCGTCCTGAGGGTCCTTGCGAATCCCCTGACAGGCATCCCGCCGAGCGAGGTTCGGGAAGCGATAACGCAAACGAGGGCGAAGCGACGTCTGGGCTCGAAGGACGCGTGGCTCGAATGGTCCAAATGCCCAACGAGTGATCTGCTTCGAGGGATCGCGCGCGCGACGGAGAAGGACAGCGTTGATCCGGTCAGGTTTGCGGAAGATATCATCGATCTGCTTCAGGATAGCGTTTTCGCTGGATGGCGCGAGACACCGGATAACATTCTCGTCGAGGAGGGCTGGGCATGGGAAAGGTCGCAGAAAACGCTGAGGGATTCATCGCGAGCGCTGGCGTTTGCGAGCGGGCGAGTCGCGACATCGGAGGCGGCTGGGTTTCTTCAATACGATTTGAGACGGGCGAAAGGCCGTCCGCTTGACCGGAGGCGCGACTGTGTAAACGCGGTAACACTTCTCGGAGCGCGGACATGGGGCGTGCCTGTCGCGATTGTCGCGGGCCTGGCAAGGGAGTATTTCCCCCACAGGCATCGACCGAATCCATTCCTTCCCGATATTCTGCGCGAAAGGCTTGATCCCCCGATTCCGACCGAGGAGCAGCTTCAGGAGCGGGAGGCTGCGCTTTTCAGAATTGCGGTGACGAGAGCGCACGATCGTCTCGTCCTTTCATGGCCCGAGACCGACTCGGAAGGCGCTCCTCTTATTCCCTGCGGACCGCTCCGGAAATGCATCGACTGGCTGCTTGAGGGCAGGGAACCTGACGCGGCTGAGCCGGGACCGGCAATCAGTCCCGCCAAGGCCGTTTTCCCGTCCGACGTCGCTGCCATTGCGATCTCGGGGGGAATCAACGATCCCGATCTCCTTGGAGAGCTTGCCAGGAGAGCGGATCGTCCGCTTGCGCATGCTGTCGGGGACGATTGTCACGAATCACCGATGTTGTCGGATGGCGGCGTACTTGTCGCGGCGGCTTGTGGATCGGACGAAAAGCCCATCTCTCCGACGGCGCTGAATGATCTCGCTCAGTGCTCATACAGGTTCTTCGCGTCGCGTCTTCTCAGGTTGAAAGAGCCGGACAGAGACCGGGTTCATGCGGGGCTCGACTACCTTCAGTGGGGATCGATTGCACACATGGCTCTCGCACGATGGTTCAGAAGCGGAAGGGAGGCTGAGTTTGATGAGCTCGTGCATGAAATCGCCGCCGGACTTCCCGAGTTGATCCCGAGCTCCGCGACCGAGGCCGACCTTGGCCGCATGGTCGACGCGCTCAAGAGGTTCGCCGAGTTCGAGAAGGAATACATACTGCCTCTCGGCTTCAGACAGGAGCATGCGGAGCTTGTGTTCGGATTCGGTCGCGATGGTGGGGAAGACTCGAAGACGCTGGGACGCGTGGCAATGGAGGCTGGGGGCTATACACTGAAGCTGGGAGGAATAATCGACCGGGTCGACATCAAGGACGGCCCAACCGCGCTCGTGATCGACTACAAGCGCTCCGGTCGCGATGGAAAAAGGGTCTTCGCGGGCAGGAACTTCCAGCTTGCGTGCTATATCGCCCTCGTGGAGAAGGGCCTCGGACTGCATGTCGGGATGGCGTGCTTCCTCCCTCTTTTGAGCATAGCTTCGAAGGGAGCGGGGAAGGTCATCGCCGACGCCGAGATCATCCCGCTCCTGAACGAAGACGCCTTCAACATAAAAGACTCCCCGACACCCGAAGATCACCTTGCGTTCGCGAAATCGAAGATCGCGGAATTGATTGAAGGCGTATCATCCGGGGCGATTCCTCCGAATCCCGCCGACAAGGGGCTTTGCGGGTCGCACTGCCCGTACCGCGATTTGTGCCGTTTCAGATTCACCGGCGATGAAGGCATGGACGAAGGGGGTGGTGGCTGATGGCGCGCGAGCTGACCGGCCATCAGATCAAAGCCACCCAGATTCCCGTCGGCGTGATCGTTGTCTCGGCGGGAGCGGGCACCGGCAAGACAACAGTCCTCAGCGAGACGGTTGCGAAAAAGATGGTCGCGGAGGGCGGCGCCGATGTCCGCGACCTCCTGGTCATAACCTTCACACGTAAGGCCGCCGCAGAGATGGCCCAGCGGATCGCCGAGAGACTCAAGGAACTCGCCGGTGAGGCTCCAGGCGAAGAGGAGAGGAAGCGGCTGCTGGAAGCGTCAGCGAGAGTCCCGGATGCCGCGATTGAAACCCTCGATGCTTTCGCGCGGCGCCTGCTTCGAGACTATTCGGGCGAGGCCGGTCTCGATCCCGATTTCGACATCCTCAGTCCCGAGAGAAACATGGAGATCGGACTGAGGGTCGCCGACGAATGCCTCGAGCGATGGCTGGTCGATCCCCCGCATCCGCATTGGCAGCATGCGGCGAAGGTGATCAACATCAATGACTGGCCCGGGAGGCTTTTCGCGCTGCACGAATTCATTTCAACTCGCGGCTTTCCATCATATCCCTTCTATCTGACCGGCCAATATTTCCCTACCGACGAGGAAGCGGAGAAGTCCGTATGGGATGTCAATCTTGAAATCCTGTCGAACGTGAAGAAGATCCGGAAGGACATTAATTCCCGTGTCTTTACTCTTAATAGCCTCCTTCCAGAGATTGGCAGGGAGACGAACGGGAAGGGCGACTTGAAGGACTGCGCCAAGTACGCCCGGGAGATTCTCCCCCAACTTAGGCCGCTCGAGGAATGGCTTTCGAACGAGATGGTCGACTGGAGCGATCCGATCATCAAACAGGTCAGCGGATGGTCCCTCGGCAGGGCCAAGGCGAAAGCCGATCCGGAACAGAATGCACGCAAGGCGATCAAAGCCATCAAAGCTCACCTTTCCGGCGTACCGGAAGAAAGCGGGGAGACACTCAAGGGGGTCTACATCGACCTCTACATCTCGACCTTCCGGCCCGCTCTGGCCAGGGCGTTTCTCGAATTTCACGAAGCATTCCTGGAGGCCAAACGAGAAGAGAACGCGCTTTCATTCGCCGACTGCGAGATCGAAGCGCTCAGGCTGCTTTCGGAGAATCCCGATGTAAGAAGGAGGGTCAACGAAAAATATCGCTGGGTGGTTGTCGACGAGTATCAGGACATCAACCCGCTCCAGCAGCGATTGATCTTCCACCTGTGCCGACCGTCGGAGGACGACGAGCAGTTTCCGGGTAATCTTTACGTGGTCGGCGACGAGCGTCAGAGCATCTACGGATTCCGCGACGCCGACTACACGCTCCTGAGGGACCTCCGGAAACGCGTGAGCCGGGTCGATCGGGACGGCGCGGGCAGTCGCATTCTTCATGAGAACTTCCGGGCGCGGTCATGTCTGCTCGACCTCGTCAATCACACGTTCCGATACATCTGGGGACGGCCCGGACATCGGGATGTCCAGCACACCGATTTGAAATCGGCCTACAATCCCTACCTGCTTGATGAAACCGACGCCAGGACGAGAATCGAACTCCACTTGAGCGTGGCGCCGGACGCCCAGACCGGTCGGATATTTGAAGCGTCGGTCGTCGCGAGGCGTATCGCGGAGATAGTCCGCGAATTGGAGTGGCCGGTCAGCGACACCGACGAATTCGGCAATCACATCGAGCGACCGATCAGGTGGGGCGATTGCGCGGTTCTGATCAAACGAACCGCACCGTTTCCGCTCTACGAGCGCGCGTTTTCCGCTCTAGACATCCCCTTCATCACCGAATCCGGCGGCGGATTCCGGGAATCGTCGGAGATCGCCGACATCGCCGCGCTCCTCTATTGCCTCTCGCCCAATCCCGGCGACCTCGACTGGGCCGTTCTCCTGAGAAGTCCATGGGTAGGCATCTCCGATGACGCGCTTCTGGCAATTGCGGAACGAGCCGGATCGCGTGACTGGTGCAAGTCGATTGGGGAGACATTGGGTCTCTCCGATATCGACCAAGAGCGCCTCGAAACATTTCTGGACTGGTTCGAGCCGCTCAGGGAAATCGCGGGACGTATCCCGGTGCATGAGCTGATCGACAGGGCGTTTGATCGTTCGGGCTATCTCTATCGCGTGCTCGCGCTCGACGACGGATTGCAGGCTCGCGCGAATATCGAAAGACTACTCGGGCATTTCCGCTCGGAAAGAGACCTGTTCGACCCGACATCAGCGGCGGACCATATCCAGTGGCTTCGATCGCATGAAACCGCGCTCGCGCAGGCGAGCCTCGCGCCCGCAACTGAGGAAGGCGCGGTTACACTCGCGACCATCCACTCGGCCAAGGGCCGGGAATGGCCGCTCGTGGTGATCGCCGATCTCAACACCAGGCCCCGCATCGGTCTGGGAACCGATCTCATATGGTCTGAAGGCGAAGGTATGTCGTTCAGGCCGCTCAACTCGCTGACGGGTGAAACCGACACACCAGCGAGCTTCGGTAAGGCCGCGGATAGGCTCAAGGAAAAGGAAGACTCCGAGAGGGATCGCCTGTTGTATGTGGCGATGACACGTCCGCGCGAGTACTTGCTTTTCTCGAGCTGGATCAAGGAGAAAACCACCAAGAAGGAAGGCCGGAAATGGGTCACGGAGAAATCCGGATGGCTCAGGCAGCTGGAAGAGGCGCTGTCGGAAGACGAGTTCCAGCTCCTTGGCAAGCCCGACACTGTCGCGCGTCCCGAGGAGACGCTGA
>CAYLVL010000138.1:0-7483 GCA_964387135.1 uncultured Planctomycetota bacterium | reverse complement strand
ACCGGCGTGCCCGACGCGTAGAGAAGCTTCAGGGAGAGGCCAGAGACCTCAGCCTTCACCCAGTAGCCGTACCACGGATCGATCGTCGACGGCGTGGTGTACGCTCCGTCTACCGCTGTGTAGCCGTAGATCTCATCGCGTACCCAACCAGCGGCCACCGCATCGGCCCACGACTTCGTCTCAGTCCCCTTGATGACCTGGATCGCGGACTTCGGATAGCTCCACGGAGCGCTGATCTGCCACCAACCGGCGGTCGAGATGTCGATCAAAACATCGGTCGTCACCTGGTCGCCTGAGTCGGTCACCGTCTTGTTCGCCGGGAGATAGACCCAGTAGCCCTTGTGCGGCTCGATGTTCGTCGCTACGACGTACTGCCCGGTCGCCGGGTCGTACGTGTAGGCGGTCGTGCCGAACAGCTCGGCCGCACTACCACTGTTCAACGGGACGGAGCCCATGTACCAGCCGGCCACAGCACCGTAGGTGTGGGCCATACCGGATGGGGGCTGCTGGGGAGAAGGGAGATTGAGGCAGCCGTGACCGTAGAGGTTATCCATCCCTGGAGGGCCAAGATCGACGGCGCTGTCCTCCAAGGACCGACGGACCTCCTCTGCTGTCCAACCCGGATGAGCCGACCATATAAGCGCAGCTGCACCTGCGACATGCGGGGCCGCTGCCGACGTCCCATAGAACCAATCGCTATAACTAGCGCTCGCAGTCCCATCCGGCCCACAGATATCCGGCTTAACAAGGGAAAACGGTGAAGTTTGACTTGTATTCGTCGGTCCTTGCGAGCTGAACGCTTCTTGCGGTCCGGTAGTCCAATCCCGCCAATCCACCGCCCCAACGGTGAACACATCTACTGCATTAGCCGGTGCGGTGATAGAGCTTGCAGAAACGGCGTATTCCAAGGGGAGGTGGTACGGTATAGCGAACAACTCCAACCGGGGATGAGCAGGGGCGTCGTGGGCATAAATCGCGACACCATAGCTTCCAGCAAATGGAGCCGTGTAGGAGATCCACTCGCTCGGCTCCTGCGTACCGGTCTGCCAACCTACTGAGGAAGCGATGGCCCTCCCCCTCCCATCCACTAGGTAGAGATCGTAATCCTGATCGGTCTGCGGCCATGCATCCCAAGTCAAGTAGAGCTCGACCGTCTCCCCAGCATCAAGCTGAAGGTTATCGACTTCGTCCCCAGGGAAAAAATCCAACCATCCATCGCTGTCCGGATCAGACCAATCCCCTTCCCAGTGCCCTCCGTCCGCTGAATTTCCTGCCGAGTTAACCCATAAGATACCGCTACCTATAGCCCGACCGGCGATATCAGCGATAGGTCCCGTTCCGTCGTAAAAGTTGGTGTTAAACCATCCCATGGAATGGCTGATCACATTCGCTCCATGGATTATGGCATCATCGACTGCGTTATAAAGGTCAACTCCGCTGTTGATCTTTAGTAGCATCAGTTGTGCATCCGGTACCATGTCGTGCACAATCTCTGCGCAAGCCGTGCCGTGTACCCCTCCCCCCTCCAGCCCCTCTCCGGTGTAATCCCGGGTAAAAATCACGTCACCCAGTTCTCCCGTGGCGAGCGCACCGGAAAGGCCAGCGAATCCCCCGTCGATTATCGCCACCGTGATCCCCTGCCCGCGGATTCCAGCGGCGTGCCAAGTGCTTGTCCCGGTCACCATTACCCCCTGAGAAACGCTAGCCGGCACAGGGCGATACGGCCGGCGGACGAAGCTCACTCCGGGAAGCTGAGCCAATTCGATCAAGCTGTAGATCGGTACCTCAACTTCCAGGGAGTGAAGGTACTCAGCGCGGGAGAGGATCGTCCCCCCCAGTCGCGTCACCCCCTCTTCGGAGAAGAGACCATCGATTTCCACCACAACGCGGACGCGCCCTCCCTCGGTTTCTATACCGAGAGAGGAGGCGAATGACGCCGCCTCCATCGGCGGCTTCTCCGCCAGTTCCTGAAGGAAAGTCTCAAGGGTCGGGATCACTTCATCCTCGGAGAACGGCTTTTCTCCGTATACCACTGCTGAGACGACCACTGAAACGAGCATGAATGCAAGAATCCATCGCCAACATCCTCTTTTCACTCAACCTCACCTCCGCAACGCCAGGACGACCGGATCGCTTATAACCAGGGTTCTATGTCCGGGGCTGTCGGCTCCTCGGGATAAACCCCCTTATACCGGATGATCCCACGCTTATCGATCACGATAACGTAAGGGACGAGGGGAACATCGAGGAGGCTGACTACCTCCATCGCCGCTGTGAATGACTCACCGAGCGTGATCTGATGCTCGCTGAATCCATTCTCCTCCAGGTATTCGCGCGCCGCATCGTGATCATGATCGAGGTTAACCCCCAACCATACGAGCCCCCGGTCCTTGTACGTCATGTAGAGCCGGTCGAGGTATGGCGTCTCGCGCCGACAATCTGGACAGGTGCTCTGCCAGAACTCGAGCAGAACGACCCGGCCACGGAACTGGGACAGGGAGATCGGTTCGCCGTCAAATGTACGCAGAGTGAAGTCCGGTGCAAGCATCCCGATCTCAACCCCTATCGGGACGCTCCTGTGTATAAAGAAGGCTGCAATCGCTCCACCGGCCAGGAGAAGGAGGGCCAGGCAGGAACCGATCAGCAACCGTCTCCTCAGCATACCGCTCCTCCCCTCATCCAAGTCCTATTCCACACTACAAACACAGCTTACCCGGATAAAGAATATGCCGCAAACGTGCTTTACCCCCTCTCCTTTGAGGGAAGGGAGATCACTGTGACGTGCATCACAGACAATTATGTAAGATGCCGGTACACTGTTGGGAAGCGGATATTCGCACGAGAAAGGAGATCCTCGCGGCTTCAAGGGGGACACAGGTGATGAAGCGGATCCTATGCGTTCTTATCTTTATGGGCCTGGGGCTTGTCAGTCTCCCGGCTGAGACGCAAGCGCAAGAATTGATCGTCCTTCCCGCGATCACTACAGGAGGAGACAATAGCGACATCGACCTCGCGATCGAAGATGACGGAAGCCTGTACCTGACTTACGTTACAGACAACAGTTCCCTCTACCTTCTCCGTTCAGATGAGGCATGCCAAACCTGGGAGCCCAGCTATACGACTTATGACCTGCATCCCCCGATCGATCCCGCTCTGTTCTCCTCTCCATGCGGGACGCTCCTTGGTTACCTCGATTCCGCTGACCGCGTCGTCACCGAATTCCGTGACACCAGCGGGAGATCTCACGCCATCTGGTGGGATGACGCAACCGTGGGGATCGTATCCCTAGCAGGGACCGAAGGAGGTTGCACTCCGGCGGGCTTCCGCTATTTTGCTGCATTGGGGATAGAGAAAAAAGAGACAAGCTACAAGAAGATAGGGCTCTATTCCACCGCCACTAATGCCTTCGGCTGGGATGAGATACCGAGTCCATTCGCTAGCGTCCACTACCATGCGGCAGAACCATCGCTCCTGTTCTCGTCCGGAAGGCTTCATCTCCTCTGCCAGCAATGGCGGGAGACAGATCCCTGGAAGGGAATATACTACAGCCGTTCGGAGATAGGAAACTTCGATAGTTGGGAGACCGTAATCCCCATCTCCATCCCAGAGAGGGATTCCCGCAACCCGCGCCTGGCCGGGAACGGAGATCATCTGATAGCGTTATGGGAAGTGGAACATACCCCATTCGACGTTGATATCCACTACCGAACGAGCGACGATGGAGGAGAAACCTGGTCAGGGGTGCGTGTCTTTGCCGATAGAAGTGCAGATGAGGAGATAATAGACATCTACGTTGACCGTACGGGCTATGTACACGTCCTCTACCAAGTGAACGGAATCCCCCACTACCGGCGGGCGTACATCGGGGATTGGGCATTCAACACCCCGACCGCTATCCCTGATCCTCCATCAGGGGTGAGCTGGGTTCAAGGTAGACCGGCACGGCTACGCGGCGCGATAGTTTCAAACCGGTCAGGAGAGCCGATCATGGTGCTGCGGGCCGCGGATGCCGAGCTGTATCCCGTTCTCCCGCTAGCAGTGGTCGGCTATACATTATGCAAAAGCACTGAATCGCTTGACTTTGGGACCAGCGAGGTGAAAAGGTCTTTTGAGGTCTGGAACTGCTGCGGTGGAGGGACACTCCCATTCACCGTTGGAGATAATCGCCCGTGGATCACGGTGTCACCGGTCTCGGGAACGAGCAGCGGTGAGCGTCAGTCGATCGAAGTAAGGATCGATCGATCGCAGCTCGAACCCGGTCACTACACCGGGACCGTGACCATCACTACTCACTTACCGAACGGAACGGTTGAGGACTACTTCGTAACCGTGGAAGCGGATGTCGGATGCGCACCTTCGCCCCCCCCAACTGGGGTGAAGGCATCGAAGGGAGATCATCCGGACAGGGTGACCGTCACTTGGAACCCGGTCTCGGGATCCCTCCGATACGATGTCTACCGGGCAGAGTCAGAGTACGGGGACTACTATAAGGTCAAGGAGACAACGCTTGCTTCCTACGATGATTACAACGTCACACAGGGGAGAACCTATTGGTACAAGATAGCGGGATGCAACGACTGCGGCTGCAGTGATTTCTCCCGCCCGACAAGCGGATACGTCGCCAAGCACGCAGTGAGCATACCGGATATACCGATCGGCCCGTCTACAGGTGAAATCGACCAAAACCTCACCTTCTCGAGCGGTGGAGCGACGTGCACCCTGGATCATTCTGTTCAATACGCGTTCGATTGGGGGGACGGGACGAGCTCCGACTGGAGCGCTTCCACAAGCGCTTCACATGCGTATACCGAAGAAGGCACCTATTACATCCGTGCCCGCGCACGGTGCGCAACGGACCCGAGCGTAGTGAGCGACTGGTCACCGACCAAGACGATAAAGATCGGGATGATCCCCGGTACCCCGAACAACCTCGCGGCGAGCGACGGGAGCTACTCCACCAAGGTCCGGTTGACATGGGATGCCGGTAGCGGGGCGGACCGCTATGAGATCTATCGCTCTGACAGACAGACCACCGGGTTTGAGAAGATCGCCGAGACGGCTGACACGAAATTCGATGACTCACCGATCACCGTCGGGCAACGCTACTGGTACAGGGTGAAGGCGTGTAACGACATAGGGTGCAGCGACTTCTCCAGCGCGGACTCAGGCTACGCCACCGAGCCGACCATCCTCAGTTTCGTCTGTGATAGGGAGATCGTGCGGGTTCCTGAAGGGGGGACGGCGGAGTTCCAAGTGAAACTGTCGGCTCAACCGGCGGAGACGATCAAAGCGACTGTTAAAAGGACCTCCGGTGATTCCGACATCACGGTGACCGATGGTACGACCTTGACCTTCACCCCTGAGGATTGGGATACCTACCAGAGCGTATCCCTCGCTGCAGCGGAGGATGATGATAAGCTGAACGGGAGTGCCACAATCCTGATCCAGCGAACAGAAGGGGAGCCGATACCGAATAAGGAGATCGAAGCGATCGAGGTGGACAATTCCCCCGACTATCAGACCCAGGAATGGGTATGGTTCGATCCGGGGTGGAGCCTGATCTCGTTGGGTATCGACCCGATCGACCCGGCTCCAGCAGACGTCTTCGATGAGATCACCTCCGACCTAGAGCTTCAGCACTGGGACCCGGTCAGTGAAACCTGGCAGAGCACAGTGAATGGGACCCTGACCGAGCTCAGCCCGCTGGAAGGCTACTGGCTATGGCTCCCAGAAGGGGAATGGGTAGCGGTGGAAGGGGCCCCTCTCTCCGGGACGGTGAGGCTCCAGCTGGGGCCGGCGGGAGGGCAGATGATCGGTGTCCCTTATGAAGTGGCGTGGGGGATCGCCAGTGGCGGGTCGATCACGGTAGAGCACGTCATCGAGCGGGAGGACGTCCTCGAAGTGAAGAGCCTGATAGGAGCGGTCGCTGCCGGCTGGATCTACGACACAATATGGGAATGGGATAACCGCCAACAAGCATGGATTCAGCACTCGATAACAAGAGGATTCACCCTCGAGCCATGGAAGGGCTATTGGATCCACGCCTTCTTGGATGACCTTGTGCTCCGGTTCTCCCCTCAGCCAGCGACCGAAGCGGCCATCGTTGCGACGTCTGCAATAAAGATCGAGGATCCGCCTATCCCAACCGGTTCACCCAGGGACGCTGGGGGAGTGACGGTGGTTTGCACACCTAATCCGATGACAGGGGATTCCGGGGTAACGTTCCGTGTCGCTGGAATCTGCAGCTGCCGCGTAGGCGGGATACGGGTCTTCGTGTACGATAACTCCGGCACGCTGATCTGGGAAGGGGAAACAGACGCCTCTGAGTTGAGATGGGAGGGCACGAGTTCGGATGGGCAAACGTTGGCCAACGGCATCTACTTCTATCGCGCTGAGGTGAAAGTCGATCAGAACTGGGTGAGGACCCCTCTATCGAAAATTGCTATCTTAAGATGAATGCGCACCCCAGCTTACGAACGCTACTTTCTTCCGTCTTCCTACTCCTCATCGCATCCCTTCTCGCCTCAGGCGAGACGACTTTAATCACCGACCGGGATGTGATCACCATTCCGGAGAATGAGACGGCGAAGCTCGGCGTCCGTCTGTCGGCTCAGCCGCTCGCCACGACACGGGTGCGAGTGAGCTGGGTGAGCGGTGACAGCGACATATCGATCGCCGGGAACTCCATCCTGACGTTCGATGTCACCAATTGGAATGAGCTCCAGTATGTCGTCCTTTCCGCCGCTTCGGACAAGGACCATGAGAACGGGACCGCCATCATACGCGTCCATCGGATCGCTGGCGATCCGATACCCTACAAGGAGATTGAGGCGATAGAAGTCGAACCGGAAGGGGCTTGTGCCGATCTTCCCCGCGGTTGGAACCTCATTGCAATCCCGGTGGAACCGATCGATCCGGACCCGGAATCCGTATTCGACGAGGTCTCTCCCTTGAGCCTGTACACCTACAACGGGATAGGCTACGACAGCTTCGCGAGCAAGAGACTGACAGCGATAAGCCCGTTGGTAGGCTACTGGTTGTATCTGAATGCGCCTACGGAGATCTGTGCAGAAGGAGACCCGTTAACCGGAGGCCAATCGATCCCTCTGGATCGTACCGGTTGGCACATGATCGGGGTCCCGTATGACGTCCTGTGGGGGAGCGGGGGGATATCCCCGGGACCTCCGCCCCCTCCTCCATCGACACACAGGGTAGCAGGAGCAACCGGTGGAGGGATCACCGTCTCCGATGGGAGCGTGACCAGATCCTTGGCCGAGGCGGTTTCGGTCGGTTGGATCGAGGGGACGGTCTGGGAATGGGATCCGGCTGCCGGGAGGTACGTAGAGACATCATTGACCGCCGGTAAGAGCCTACAACCCTGGCACGGCTACTGGATCCTCACCTACAGGGAAGGCCTTACCCTCCAGTTCTTAGAAACCCCGGTTACAGGCCCTCCCCCCGGGGAATTACCTCCTCCGCCGCC
>CAYLVL010000137.1:0-7498 GCA_964387135.1 uncultured Planctomycetota bacterium | reverse complement strand
CCTTGCGGTCAGGGAAGACATGAAGGTGCTGATCGAAGCGGGAATCGGCGACAAGAACCCCGAGAAGTTCGAGTTCATCTACGGAGTCGATCACATCTCGTCGATCGACAGGGAGCTCGCCAGGCTCGGGATGACCGCCGAAGAGATCGACCACGTGATCCTCACCCACCTTCATTTCGACCATTCCGGCTCAATGACCTTACTGGACGACAGCGGGAAACCGGTGCCGCATTTTCCCAATGCGCGCCACCACATCCATGCGATCGAGTGGGACACGGCGCTTCATCCCAACCCCAGAAACAAGGCGAGTTATGTCCGCGACGACTGGATGCCGGTTTACGAGGCGGGCCTGGTCGACCTGCACGACGAGGAGACCGAATTCGAGATCGTGCCCGGGATCAAGGCTCAGAATATCGGCGGGCACACGCCGGGCGAGACGATGGTCAGGATCGAGTCGTCTGGCGGGAAGGTCGCGGTGTTCGTCGGCGACCTCATCCCGACCGGCGCGCACGTGCCGGTAGCATGGGTCATGGGCTACGATCTCGATCCCTTAAGGCAGGTGGAACTCAAGGAGAAGCTGCTCGGTCAGTGGATGGACGAGAGGGCGCTGATCGTGTTCCCGCATGAGACGCGCTACCCGTGGGCGTATGTGAAGAAGGACGAGAAGGGGAATTACCGGGCCGACCCGCTCGATGTCGGCTGGCTCGAACCGCTCCGTACAACCCCCTGGCCGGAGTTGCCGAAGATAAGGCCGGAATAACTAACCTACGCAGTTTGACTGAGAAATTGGAAAACGAGAAATGCTCCGCGCGATGATCAACTCGGCGAACTCGGTGGCGGTAGGAATTGTGTCTCTCTACCATAACTGGAAAATCCTCAGCCCACTGGGGCCATACGCGACGAATGCGTAGCCATCCGATACCGCAACCGCTACAGCGTGCATACATGTATCGAACGAGCTGACATAGTGGGCGGATAATGGCGGGCTGATATCGACTATCGCGAGCTCCGAGTAGAAAGTGGGCGTATTATAGTGACACGCGATGTACGCGAAACCGTCCGATACGGCGAACCCGTAGCCGTCGTGTGGAATACCGATCGAGGAGACAAGATGAGAGGATTCAGGCGGATCGGTATCGAAAATCTTGATCGTCCCGCCGTCGGTGTGCGGGTTGCCGTCCGTGACGTATGCATAGCCTCCCGATGCTTCCACCGCGCTGGAATACCACCAGACTTCAACTGATTTGACGATGTACGCCGATTCCGGGGGATTGATGTCAATGATATCAAGTTCCGGATGTAGGGGCTCAAGCGCATACGCATAATCACCCGACACCGCGACATCCATGGTCGAATCAGTCGTCTCGACTGAGTTGACAATGTAAGCCGATCCCGGCGGGTCGATATCGATTATCTGCAATCCCGAATCACCATCCGCCACATACGCATAGCCTGCCGATACCGCGATCCCGTCGGCAAAACCGGGCGTGTCGACTGAATTGACAATATAAGCCGATTCCGGCGGATCGATATCGATTATATGAAGTCCGCCAAAACCGGTAACGTACGCGTAATCTCCCGACACTGCAACTCCACGGGCGGAATAAGGGATATCGACTGTTTCAAGCACATAAGCCGATTCCGGCGGATCGATATCGATTATCTGAAGTATTGAACCACCCGCGACATACGCGTAATCTCCCGATACCGCTACTCTGTCGGCATAACCAGGATTATCGATGGAAGTGACAAAGTGAGCTGATTCCAGCGGTTCGATATCGATTACGCGGAATCCTGAACGATTTGCGACATACACATACCCTCCGGAGACCGCAACTTCACCGCCTAAACGAGAACAATCGACTGATTTAACGATGCAAGCCGATTCCGGCGCATGGATATCGATTATATGAAGTGCTGAATTGTCCGCGACGTACGCGTAATCCCCCGATACTGCGATTCCGCCGCTGACCTCGATTGTATTGACAATATATGCCGATTCCGGCGGATCGACCTCGATTATCTCAAGTTCCATACTCGACGTGACATACACGTAACTTCCCGATACAGCGACTCCACCCACACGACCATGAGCGCTAACTGAGTTGACAATGTGGGTCGATTCCGGTGATTCGATATCATTTATATCAAGCGCGTACAAGTAATCCTGGATTTTGCTGTTACTCACGACGTACGCGTAATCACCCAACACCGCAACTCCCTGGGCAAAATAGGTCTGGTCCACTGACTTGATAAGATGAGCCGATTCAGGCGGGTCGATATCGATTACCTGGAGATTGCCATCAACTACGTATGCGTAACCTCCTGACACGGCGACTTCCAGGGCGGTATAAGGCGTCTGTACTGAATTGAAAATGTAAGCCGATTCAGGCGTGCTGACATCGATTATCTGCAATCCCGAATCCCCATCCGCTACATACGCGTAATCTCCCGATATCACGACTGCCCTAGCGGCACCAGGGGTATCGACCCGGTAAATCCAGACCGGGTTTTCCGGATTGGAAATATCGAATATATGCAATGCTTCGTCGCCGGCTATGTAAGCATAGTTGCCGTCTACATGGACATCCATTGGAAAAAAATTCAGCCACGGTGGAGTGACCTCGATCGGATAACCATCAAACCAGCCGACATTAACGGGAAATACAAGATATGCGGTAAGGTCGAGCCATGGCTTGCCGCCCGGATCGTTCTCCCCAGCTTCCTTGCTGACGAGGCAGGAATACCTCCCGACTGGAGCGAGTTTGGCATTCTCGATCTGGGCCTCGTATCGAGTAAATCCGTCTTCATCCGAAACCCACGCCGCCTCGATCGCATCATCGAACAGCTCCGGGCATTCGACCAGGACCGGGTGCGCATCGTCTTTTCCCTGCCAGTCGTAGACATCGATCTGAAGCTTCGTTGTACCGCCCTCAGGTTTAAGCCCCGGGCCGATGTCGTCTACTTCGATTTTCCATGGCTCCGGGCAGTTCGCGTCCGGTCCGAAATCGGTCATCGGGTCATCGACCGGCTTATTAATCGGCGGCGCCCAGGACGCATCCACGGCGTAACCGAACGCCCATGGATCGAGTGAATCCGGCATATGGACCAGGTAGGTGACAGTGACCTCATCGTCCGCATAAAAAGCGTTCCTGGTATTAGCCGGATCGTCCGAAATAAACCGCTTGTACCCGTTGAGAGTCGCGTCAGGAATATTCGGGCTTGCCAGTCTCCCCTCTATATAGCCCTTGAGACCATGATCGATTGTGGTCGGATTGTAGAGGCTCGTGTATCCGTCCGCGTTCAAGAGCTCGGCATCGCTCATAGTCCTGTCGGAGACGACAAGCCCCGATTCCGGAAACAGATGGCTCCCCCGGAACATCGCGATACCGCGCACGTCGAATCCGGTCAGGTTCAGACTAATGAACGGATGCCGGATCATGACATCGACGTTAAGGGTCCCGTCAGGATTCGCCGTGACACCGGAAATCCTGAGGCAGTTGTTGCATGGCCGCTGCTCGAGGAACTGAAGCACGTTCCAGTGAGCCTGGACATCCCGAACGGGAATCACTTCGAACTCGTGCGTCGAGGGATCGACCCGGATCAGATTATAGGACCAAAGAAACCGATTGCTCTCCGTCACGTGACCAGGGGAAATGCTCTCATCGATTTCAGGGATTGTCGGGGGCGAATTCCTGCCGCCTGACGAGCATCCGATCGTCAGGATTAGGAGAAGGGCTACCCCAATGACTTGATGAATGTGATTGCGGCGTTTGCAGCCCATGTTACACCTCCACGCCCGGTACCCTAAATAATACAATAGATATGCGATTCGGGCAATGCGAAAAGCCCCGCTCGATGTCGGCTGGCTCGAACCGCTCCGTACAACCCCCTGGCCGGAACTCCCGAAGATCGGTGGTTGAGTGGACCCCCCCCGGCCAATCAAGGCGCGAGTTCGCAGCGTGTTCCACTACCACAGCTTGAGAATCCTGAGCCCGGCGTTTCCGCACGCGACGTACGCGTGATTTCCCAAGACCGCGATTGCATGGGCACGGCCGGCCATATTGACTGAACTGACAATGTGAGCCAGTTCAGGCGGGTCGATATCGATTATATGAACGTTCCCATCTGCGACGTACGCAAGACCATCCGAAACTGTAATGAAGGAAACCGGATCAGGCATAGGGACTAACTTGACGAGATGAGCCGATTCCAACGGTTCGATATCGATTATCTTGAAATTAAGACCGTGTAGCCAATGATCGGCCGTATAAGCGTAACCTCCCGATACTTCAATCGCGCGTCCGGCATCCGTATGGACAGTCTTGACCACATGAGCCGATTCCGGCGGGTCGACATCGTAAATCTCCATGACGTTTTCTTCAAAGTTCATAACCGATAGAAATGCAAGATTATTGCAAACGGCTATTGCCGTTGTGGGATCTCCAGTGAGATGGCCGGCATATTGAGGCGATTCGGGCGGGTCGATGTCCACTATCCCGCTGCCATGACCGGTTCCGTAGTACGCGTAACCGTCACTCATGTCAAAACCCTGAATGCTCCAGCCTGAACCGGCGGATGAAACCACGTGGGCCAATTCGGGCGGATCGATATCGATAATAGTAAATCCCGAGGTACCCGGATATGGCCCCGAGTACGTAATGCACGCGTAACCTCCGGATATCGCAAGCAATCCGCCGCCAACGCCCGTATTGACTCTATTGAATATGTATGGCGATTCGGGTGTGTCTACATTGATGATTTGAAGTCCGAAACCGGCAATCGAGACGTATGCCATGCCTTCCGAGAAAACGATGCGGGCGGCCGAGCAGGGTGTATAGACTGAGCTGACAACACAGGCTGATCCCGGTGGTTCGATATCAATGATGTTAAGCACTGACGGGGCTGCTGTGTACGCGTAATCCTCCGTGACGGCAATCCTGTAAGCATTGTCGGGTATTTTGACGGTATCAACAATGTAAGCAGAACCTGGGTCCGCGATGTCTATTATTGAAAGCTCCGATTCAGTGCTGCTGCAATTGAGAAGATACGCGTAATCTCCCGAGACCGCGACTTCACCACCAAAAGCGTCTGCGACCACTTTGTATATGTAAGCCGATCCCGGAGGATCGATGTCGATAACATGGAGCTCCATCTGGTCGGATGCCACATAGGCATAACCCCCTGAAGCGGCGACTCCGGTCGGATGGAAATCGGGATCATCGGAAATGACCTCTTTGACAATGTGGGCAGTCTCCGGCGGGTCGATGTCGATTATCTGAAGCCCGGAGGGGGACTCCGCGGCGACATATGCGTATTCTCCCGAGACCGCGACTGACCAGGCGCTACCGGAAATATCGACCGTATTGACAATGTAAGCCGATTGCGGCGGGTCGATATCGACTATCTGGAGCCCGGCACCTCCAGCCGCAGTGTATGCATACCCTCCTGAGACGGTTAATTCTTCGCATTCGCTGGGTAGATCGACTGTATTGACAATGCACGCAGATTCCGGCGGGTCGATATCGAATATTACAAGTCCGTATGCTTCTTCATCGCGATCGACGGAGCCTGCATATGCGTACGCGCCCATTATCGCGATTTGATTTATGCCGTGCGCGGTCTGCACCTGGTTCACCCAGACCGGATTTGCAGGATCGGAAACATCAAATATGTGCAGCCCGTTTACATCTCCGGCTACGTAAGCGTAGTTGCCTTGCACGCTAATGTCCCGTGGACAGAAATTCAGCCAGTGCGGGGTGACACCGATCGGATAACCGGGCGTCCATCCCACGTCGACAGGGCACACCTGGTAGGCTGTCAGATCAAGCCAGGACTTGCCGACCGGATCGTTCTCCCCAGCTTCCTTGCTGACGAGGCAGGAATACCTCCCGACTGGAGCGAGTTTGGCATTCTCGATCTGGGCCTCGTATCGAGTAAATCCGTCTTCATCCGAAACCCACGCCGCCTCGATCGCATCATCGAACAGCTCCGGGCATTCGACCAGGACCGGGTGCGCATCGTCTTTTCCCTGCCAGTCGTAGACATCGATCTGAAGCTTCGTTGTACCGCCCTCAGGTTTAAGCCCCGGGCCGATGTCGTCTACTTCGATTTTCCATGGCTCCGGGCAGTTCGCGTCCGGTCCGAAATCGGTCATCGGGTCATCGACCGGCTTATTAATCGGCGGCGCCCAGGACGCATCCACGGCGTAACCGAACGCCCATGGATCGAGTGAATCCGGCATATGGACCAGGTAGGTGACAGTGACCTCATCGTCCGCATAAAAAGCGTTCCTGGTATTAGCCGGATCGTCCGAAATAAACCGCTTGTACCCGTTGAGAGTCGCGTCAGGAATATTCGGGCTTGCCAGTCTCCCCTCTATATAGCCCTTGAGACCATGATCGATTGTGGTCGGATTGTAGAGGCTCGTGTATCCGTCCGCGTTCAAGAGCTCGGCATCGCTCATAGTCCTGTCGGAGACGACAAGCCCCGATTCCGGAAACAGATGGCTCCCCCGGAACATCGCGATACCGCGCACGTCGAATCCGGTCAGGTTCAGACTAATGAACGGATGCCGGATCATGACATCGACGTTAAGGGTCCCGTCAGGATTCGCCGTGACACCGGAAATCCTGAGGCAGTTGTTGCATGGCCGCTGCTCGAGGAACTGAAGCACGTTCCAGTGAGCCTGGACATCCCGAACGGGAATCACTTCGAACTCGTGCGTCGAGGGATCGACCCGGATCAGATTATAGGACCAAAGAAACCGATTGCTCTCCGTCACGTGACCAGGGGAAATGCTCTCATCGATTTCAGGGATTGTCGGGGGCGAATTCCTGCCGCCTGACGAGCATCCGATCGTCAGGATTAGGAGAAGGGCTACCCCAATGACTTGATGAATGTGATTGCGGCGTTTGCAGCCCATGTTACACCTCCACGCCCGGTACCCTAAATAATACAACAGATATGCGATTCGGGCAATGCGAAAAGCCCCGCTCGATGTCGGCTGGCTGGAACCGCTCCGTACAACCCCCTGGCCGGAGTTGCCGAAGATCGCGAAATAACATGCTGGAAAGCGCTATGGCGCATACCGCGCGATGAAGATATCTTCCCCACCAGCGGAAGTGAGGTGCGTTTCGTTCGCTTCCCCGGCTCCGAAAACCGCTGTTTTATCAAACGAGCCAGTCACGACAGTCGAGTTGTCGGAAAGCGTCGTGATTCCATGGCCGGTATCCCAGTAGTTATCTCCTCCTGCGCGTTTCGCCCATGCGAGCGTTCCGTCGGGATTGTACCGCGCGATGAAGATATCTTCGTAACCAGCGGAAGTGAGGTGCGTTTCGTTCGCCTCCCCGGCTCCGAAAACCGCTGTTTCGTAAAACCTGCCAGTCACGACAGTCGAGTTGTCGGAAAGCCTCGTGATTCCCCAGCCTTCATCCGGGTAATCATCTCCTCCTGCGCTTTTCGCCCATGCGAGCGTTCCGTCGGGATTGTACCGCGC
>CAYLVL010000136.1:0-7532 GCA_964387135.1 uncultured Planctomycetota bacterium | reverse complement strand
CAGTACGAGGGGATGACGAAGAGGCTACAGGCTCGCCTTGCTGACCTGAGAGCCGAGGGAGCGAGTGCAGAGAGGCAAGCGGAGTTGCTCGCGCTTATGGAGGAGCGCCGCGAGCTTGATGAAAAGTTCCGCGAGATCTGCTGCCATATGGGAGTGGAGGATTTCGGGCGCGGCGACCGGCCCGATATTGAGTGAGGAGTTCTTATTCGGGAGGGGATTGCGAGGGATGAAGGTGTCGGGTAGAATAAAATGCATCGGGCCCATGGCGCAGTGGTAGCGCAGAAGACTCATAATCTTTTGGTCGCAGGTTCGAATCCTGCTGGGCCCACCAGAAAGAAAAAAATCCCGCCGTTACGGCGGGTTGTTCGTTTCAATTGCTCGAAATGAAGGCCTAACTAAACAGGGAGAGGATATCCCTCACCTTCTCAAGCTCGACTTCATACTTGGTCAGGAACAATTCCTCGTTTCTCGGCGTGGGTAGCCACTTGGTCTTCCACTCGTGCGGCAGGTCCGGCAGGCTGTAATCCTGACCGTTCTCTTCCTGCTCCTTCAGGGCGGGCACGATTGTGTTGGCCGTTGCCGTGAGCTCCACGATCTCCCGGAACTGGGTGGACTTCTCGGGATGATGATGGTAGGCGATAACCTCTCGCAGGAATTCAGGGAATCGCCACTCGCCCGCCGCGATAGCCCCGACTTCATCGTGCGACAGCCCCAGAAGGGAGCTTTCTGCATCCAGCGGATTCATGTCCTGCTCCTTGACGAGCTGCATGGCTTCCTGGAACTTGGTCGGCATGAAACTGTCCATGATAACCTTGCCGATGTCGTGAAGCAGTCCGGCCAGATGGGCTTCATCCGGACTGAAGGCCGGATCCCTTGCGCCGAGAAGCTTCGCCACCATCGCTACCGACAGCGAGTGCTCCCAGAATTCCCCTCGATCGAAATACTTGCCTCCTGAAGGGCCGCCGAACTTGTCGACGACGCCGATCGTGAGCACGAGGGAGCGTACCGTATTGAAACCCAAAAGAGTGATGGCTCTGTTCAGGCTGGCCACCTTTCCCGGCAGACCGTAGAAGGCAGAATTGGCAAGTTTCAGAAGCCTCGCGGCTATGGCCTGGTCGTTGGCCACGAGGCGCTCGAGGTCTCTGGCCGAGGAGGTGGGTTCATTGAGGGTCATCATCAGCTGGGCGACAACCGTCGGGAGTGTCGGAAGCTCCTTCAGGTTCTCCAGAAGACGGATCCTCATTAGATCGCTGGATTGCTTACGTTTCACGTCAGGTAACCCCTGGTGGGTCGGGTATCGTTCTTGCCCACACAATATTGTCTCCATCCCATTAGCTGAGAAGCACTATACAAGTTAAAGCGGGGCAAAAAGCGGGTGACGGGTGCCCGATGGGTCGGATGAGGTGCTATAATATGTGCAATCTGCCCCGCAGTTCGCGTGCGGAGCGGTTTTGGTATGTCTTTGACGGACGGAAAAGTACTGGTTCTGAACCTCGACTATCAGCCTATAAACATCTGCGGCACCCGTCGCGCCGTCAAGCTCCTCTACCTGGGCAAGGCCGAGATTCTCGAGGGAAGGAACAACAAGATGCTCACCTTCCCGGGCGGCTCCATGCCCTACCCGTCGGTCATCAAGCTCGCAAGGCTGATCCGTAGACCCAATCCGCAGGTGAAGCTGTCGCGCAAAGCTGTTCTTGCCCGGGACGGTTACCGGTGCCAATACTGCGGACGTCGCGGCGTCAAGATGACGATTGACCACGTGGTGCCGCGCCGTCTGGGCGGCACTTTCTCTTGGGATAACCTCGTCTGCGCCTGCCATGCGTGCAACGCGAAGAAAGGCGACAGGAGCACGGCCGAGTCGGGGATGACGCTCATACGCAAGCCGAAGAGACCGTCGTTTATCCCCTATATCTCCTATGCCATCGTGGATCGTGGCCTCGGCGACGAGGAATGGCTCAAGTACCTCCCGCAGAAGCTATACGGGTGAGGCGCTGCGCTCCCGCTGCACTCAGACTTGCCCTCCCCGGATCGCGGACGGGCCTGAACACGCGAAAGCCCCCGCTCGCGGCTGGGGGCTTCCGTCTTTTCTTCGATGGTCGGGGTGGTGAGATTTGAACTCACGGCCTCTTGCTCCCGAAGCAAGCACTCTAACCTGGCTGAGCTACACCCCGATGCGCTGATTGGATGCGAACCAGATTATACCACATCAATCCTCGTCATTTCCCTCTGCATAATTGACTCTTCCGGTCGAAAAATCACTCTAAGTGATCGATCCAATCGAAGCAAATCGGTGTTAATCGGATTTTTGGTCCGATTCGGGTTGCACTCGGCCGTCGGGACAGGTACATTCTCATCCCACCGGCTTCTGGCAAAAATTGTCTTGCAGAATAGGAGCACCGATATAGTCACACTATGTCCAGTTTAAGCAAGGTTCTGATCTTCCTCATGTTGCTGGTGCCGCTCTCGGGAATCTCGCAGCCCGGCATCGCCAGTGTATATCTGGTTGATTTCGACGAGGCCGAGGCCGAGTTCCTGATGCTCCAGGCGATCAACACGGTCAGGTACCGCGAGAATCTTCCCCTCGTGGCGGTCGATGAGAACCTCAGCCGCTCGTGCCGCAGGCACGCGCTGGACATGGCACAGAGGGACTACTTCGATCACTACACCCCCGAGGGCCAGAGCCCCGATGATCGCGCCCGGAGGCTGGGAGTTCCGAACCGTGTGTCGGAGAATATCGGGATCATCAGGACGTTCGGGCAGGGCCTCGATGATGTGGTTAATGCCCTTATGAGGGGATTTCTCGAGAGCGAGGAGCATCGGGCCAATCTCCTCGACCCGAATGTCACGCATGTGGGGATCGGTTTCTATCAGGATGTCGACTGCACCAACCACCGTCTGAGCGCGGGCGGCGATCCGAATGCGGTCTTTCGCGGTTTCGGAACGGTGCTTGCAGTCCAGGATTTCTACAGGAGGGACGTGGCCCTGATCGAGCCCGATCCGTACGAGGGGGTCGCGTACCCCGGCGAGTTCCTCACGCTGAAGCTCAAGTTCGCCGGTGAGGTGGAAGAGGCGTTCCTTCGGATCACGCCCAAGGCGAAGCCGATGGAGACCTACGAGGTGCCGATGCTGAGGATCACCGATGGATTCAGGGCCCGTTTCGCGATCGGCGAGGAGGGTGATTTCACGATCGGCATATATGCCAACTCGCCGTCGGCGGACTGGTTCTACCGTGAGCAGGGTCAGCTCGAACTCAGGGTGCAGTCCTATTCACTCTAATTGAGATTTTGGGATGCCTCTGGTAAAATCCATTGAGGCGGCCTCACGGGGTCGTATCACGTATTGAATCGCATAAAAGCGGAAACAGGGAGGTTCGACTTCATGAATCGACTGGTAGTTCTTCTTCTGGTGCTTGTTGCAGTTCCCTTGCTACTCGGATGCCCCGGCAACCGGAAGATCGACCATGAAGCCAACGAAGCCCTTTGGCAGTGGGTCCAGGAACAGGACACGAACGGCTGGGTGATTCCCGGCTACGATGTTGATTATAGGAACATCGTGGTCGACCACGAGTTTAAGCCGACCAGGTTCAACATCGCCATCAAGGGCGACGAGGTAAATCCTCTGCATCAGAGGAACCTTTTGGACATGATCGCGATGGAGTGGAGGAACAAATACCCGGCGAACATGCGGCCGAGGTTCAACCTGCGGGTCACCATGTACGACATGGAGATCAACAGGGACAACGAGCTGGGGTATACGGAGATCGACCAGGACGGGAATCCTGAAACACATCACCACAGAACCCAGGATGTTATCTGACCTGTCCGGACCTTCCGTGTCTTGAGGAGTGAGATTGAATGCTTAGAAAGATTGCGATATTGGCGATTGGCGTAGCCGTTCTGATGATCGCCGGGTGCCGTACGGGCGAGTACAAGGCGGACCTGGAGATATACGAGCGGATGCCCTCGATTCTCGCAGCCGATCCTGAGTTGCAGGGCAAGCTGATGCTCAACGATGACGGCACGCCGAAGGTCGAGTTCGAGAAGGGCGAGATGTTTCTCTATCTCGCGCTCGGGCTTGACGAGGGCACTCGGAAGGAGGCCGTGAGCAGGGCGTTCGAGCTGTTCCATCAGCAATACATGGAATCCGAGACGAACCGGAGGAAAGACGGCACCTTCTACCGCAAGGTAATTCACATCCGGGGGTTCGTGGAGGATACGGAGCTGTATGTAATCGAGTGGGATCTTTCCGAGGAGAATCCGAACCTTATCTCGGACCGTTACGGCTATTTCATCTAGGCCTCGTCCCGATGCCGGGATCCAAGCCCGGCAGGGAGTGCATGAATGTCGAACGACAGCAACGGTACCGCCCGGTCTCTCGGCTTCCGTCATGTACTGGAGGCCGCTTTATTTTTCGGGGCTCTTGGCGGGCTCGCCGATGTGAGCTATATATTCACCCGCAGTCCCGACCTTGTCGCCGAGATCCTCGGCGGTCTCAGGTTCTTCGCAGGCGGGGTAGTTCTAACCGCCCTTGCTCTGCTCCTCTATCTCGTGATTGTTTTCCTCATCCTGAAACCGATTGCTTCCGCCGCGAAATGGCCTTTTGAATTCTCCCTGGCCCTGCTTTACACATTCGCGGTGCTTCCCGCAGGTGCGATCGTCGCCAGGAGCTTCGCGATGCTCATCGCCGAGGAGAGTATTCTCGTCGCCCAGGTCAAGGTGCTTTACTACTTCCTGAAGTACCTGTGGGTGCTCGTGCCGGTAGGCTGGGCGATCGGGGTTCTTCTGGCCAAGCTCCGGACGGGCGGAGATTTCCCGACGCTGTATGGTCGAGTGAGCGCATATGTCTTGAGCATGGGATTCTTTCTGCTGGTGACACCGTTCTGGCAGCAGAGGAACATACTGGCGAAGGCGAACGTCTACTCGGAGCTTAGTTCAGGCCTGGAGAACATGGTCATCACGGGAGCGGTTTTCCTGGGCGCGCTGATGCTTCTTGTGATCCTGAATCTTCTTCTGAAAAGATTTGCCAGGGTGGGCAGGGGATCGGCGCTGACGATTCTCTGGATAGTGCTGCTTCTTTTCCCGTTTGTGCCGAAGCTTTTTGCAACCGGGGCGCTTGTGGGTTCGAGACCATCAGGCCTTCCGCTTTCCGGGCGGGCATCAAACGTGATTCTAATCTCCCTGGATACCGTCCGCTATGACGATCTTGGCTTCAACGGCAGCGAGATTGTGGAAACTCCGACACTCGACGCCCTGGCTGAGAAAGCCGTGGTGTTCGACAGGTGCATCACCCCCATGCCTATGACTGGTCCGGCCCATATCAGCATGCTCACCGGACTTCAGCCCGATTCGGAATATGGTCACGAGGTGAAATCCAACGGGGTGAAGCTGGCCGAGGATATTCCTACGCTGGCGACGATCCTCGATCAGGCCGGCTATCGAACCGGCGCGATCATCGGCGGATTTCCCCTGTCGAGAGAGGCCTCGGGCCTGGAGAAGGGATTCCACTATTACCACGACATTTTCAATGAGAGCTTCAGGGGTAGGTTTCTGCCCGACCAGGTCTGGTATCTTACCGTGGCGAAAATCCTGAGAAGGGCTTTCAACATCAGGTCCGGACTTCCGCACGGTCGCACCAAAACCGCCGACGATGTCACCGATCAGGCGATCGGATGGCTCGAAAGGAGAGGGGATCAGCCGTTCTTCCTTTTCGTGCACTATTTTGATGCGCATTATCTGTATGCTCCTCCGCCGCCGTACAACACGATGTACATGCCCGACTACGACGGACCGTACAAAGACCTGGCAGTGAGCATCGCCGACCTCCAGGGACTCATACCGTCTTTCACCGAGGAGGACTTCGCTTACTATCGTGCACTCTATCGGGGGGAGATATCCTTCGTTGATGCCCAGCTCGGCAGGCTGGTTGAATGGCTGGATGCCCGTGACCTCTGGCAGGATACACTTGTCATAATCGTGTCGGATCACGGCGAGGGCTTCGAGCACGATTACTATTTTCTGCACACCGATCGAGTCTACGACCAGTTGATCCACGTGCCGATGATGATCCTTGATCCCGATCTTGCCGATGAGGGAATCGAAGCGGATCGGATCGACACGCTGGTTAACGTCAGCGACATCTACTTCACCGTTCTGAACTGGCTCAATGTTGATACGCCCAAGGATGTCCCGGCAATGCACGAAGGCGTCATGGGTATAGTTCCCGGCTGGGATCATGATCTATCCGGAATCGCCAGGAGTCGTGCGGCTGATTATGAATCGCTCATGACTGCCGGAGCAGATGAGCCCGACTATGGCTGGTCCTTCATTGCAAGCCAGTCCTACACATTCACCGCACCGGAAGCCCAGTCACTCGGCCGGTTCTTCACATTCCGGTTCCCGGAATGGAAGCTGATCTATGGCCCGGACGCCGAGCCGGAGCTCCCCGCGCATCAGTATTTCGATCTCGAAAGCGATCCGGAGGAGATGAATGATATATATCCCCGGGTGGACTGGAGTACACATCCGTGGCCCGGCGTTGTGGAAGTGCTCGAAGCCTGGGCATCGCGGCAGGCGGCTGTCGATCTTTCGGGGCTCGATCCGCAGATGAGAGAGGAATTGAAGGCGCTGGGCTATATCAACGAGGGTGCGCCTGCATCCCCCGATTCAGACGAGCAGGAACCGTAAAATGTCACGTCCGGATGAGCAAAGGGAGAGAATTGTCCCCGGATTGCTGCACGTTCTTGAAGCGGCGATTCTCTTCGGTTCGCTCGGAGGGCTGGCGGACGCGAGCTTCATCATCTCGCAGCAGCGGGGTCTGGCGAATGATGTCATGATGGGGCTCCGTGTTCTGAACGCCGCCGCGTTGATCACGTCGGCGGTCCTGATTCCTTACCTCCTCATTGTGCTGATGATACTGCGTCCCATTGCGCGCGCGAGAAGATGGTCCACGGAACTCGGGCTGACCATCCTTTACTATGCGGCCATGCTGCCCGCGGGCGGCATAATGGCGGTGAATTACGCGAAGCTTGTGACGCCTGCTCCAAACGGCGACTCGGATGTCAAAGCTGTCTATTACCTTCTCAAGTATGCTTTCATAGTCATCCCGCTCGCCTGGGGATTCAGCGCGTGGCTTGCAAGAGTCAGAACCCTTCTGGAGCGTCCGAAGATTTACGGACGGTTCTCGGCGTTCGCTTTCGCTTTTGCGTTCTTCCTGCTCGTCGTGCCTCTCCTCCAGCACCGGTATCTCTTAATGGAGGAGTTGAACGCAGGTGTCGCGACACTTGAGAATCTGGTCATCGCCGGTGGGATATTCCTTGTTTCGGTATCGCTGCTTCCCATCGGATCGTGGCTCGCGACAGCGATAGCTCGTCCATTGAAGGGGATTCTTCTAGGTCTTCTGTGGATTGTCGTCCTTGCGATTCCTTTCATGCCGATGGTTGTCGCGGGGTATCCGCTGACAGGAAGTCCACCGAGCGGAAATGAGATCGCCGGTCGCGCAGCAAATGTGGTCCTGATATCAATCGACACGCTCAG
>CAYLVL010000135.1:0-7571 GCA_964387135.1 uncultured Planctomycetota bacterium | reverse complement strand
ATGAGATACGGCGTCATCTTCTTCCTCGGCTGGATCTTCTCTCTCATCGTGATCCTCCTCGCCCTCCAGGCATGGACCGGCGGCGAATTCTGGCGACACACCGTCGTCTACACCCGCACCGAGTTCTTCCCCGAGCGCATCCTGTCCGCCCTTGCTTGGATCCTGCCCTCGCACGCCCTTGTCCTCCTCATGGCGCTGTTCGCGCTCCCGAAAGCCCTGACCGACAGACGCAGAAGACCCCTGGGGCTGTTCTTCATCTTCAGCTTCGCCACTACGCTGCTCGTGGGCAAGGTCGGTAGCGACCTCAACTATTTCATCAACCTGATCGCAGCCTCTGCCTGCCTGGCAGGGCTGTTCGCGTCCGACCTCGTCAAGGCCCTGGCGGACATGGAAAAGAAAGCAGGATGGCTGATTGTCGCAATGCTCCTCATGCCCGCCGCGATCGCCCAGTCGGGAATCATCGAGGGCAACCGCTCCTGGTCTTTTACTCCGCAAAGCGAGGATTATTTGAGCAGCGCCCGCATCGTCGACGTCCTCTCATCCGTAAACGGCCCGATCCTCAGCGAGGACGAGGGCTTCTGCCTCCTGGCGGGTCATGAGGTCCTTTTCAATCCCTTCATCATGAGCCAGATGGCCCGACAGGGATACTGGGACCAGGAGCCGTTCATTGAAGCTATCGAGGACAGGCGATTCGACATCATCATGCTGCGCTTCGACGTCAACGATCCCTCCAACGACGACCGCCCGGGGGTCGGCACGCATGCCGGATGGGATCGCTTCACCGACGCCATGGAGAGTGCAATATCCGAAAACTACGAAATCGATTTCAACATAAGCCCCATCTTCATGCGCCGCTACTGGTTCATCTACCGCCCGAAGGAGGACGAGCTTCCCACCGGGGATTCCCCCACCAATCTGCTTGGCGGGTAGTTTGCACACTTGTCCGCCCCTACCCCTTTACATTGCCTCACCGGACAGATAGAATCGCACCTGGTGATCCACCATGGAGCCGTCGGCGGCATCATACCTGAAAGACGTCATTCTCGCGGTAGTGTTTTTCATCTACCCGTTCCTGCTCCTGCCGGTTTCAAGGCTCATGAGCACGATGGGCTTTCGCAAAGACGCCCAGCGCAAATTCGTGCACAGCGGAATGGGTTTGGTTATATTCTTCGTCCCCTTCTTCGACCACCTATGGATCGCCATCATTCCGCCGATCCTGTTCGCCGCTCTGAATGCCGTCGATTACGCCTTCGGCTGGTTCTCCGAGATGCAGGGCGAGGATCGCGGCAATGTCGGAACGATCCTTTACCCGATCAGCTACGTCATTCTCATGCTTGTTTTCTTCAGAACAAGCTACTGGGGTCTTGCGGTTCTGGGGATTCTCACCATGGCCTTTGGCGACGCGGGCGCCAGCATTATTGGACGTGCCTTCGGCAAAACAACCTACACCATCAACGGCGAGACAAGAAGCATCGCGGGCACCGCCACAATGTTCATCATCAGCTTCCTTATCGCCCTGATCGTCTGCATCGCTTACGGCGGCCAGTTCGGTATCCATCTGAGGCTCCTGACGCTCGTCTCCGCGAGCTTCATCATCGCGGGCATCGCGACAGTAGTCGAAGCCCTCAGCATCAAGGGCAGCGACAACATCACCGTCCCGGTCCTGACCGCACTCGCCGCATGGGCTCTCTTCGCCCTCTTCATGCCCAACGTCCTCGGCAACGAGGCAATCGTCAACCAACCCCTGTTCTAATCCAATCCCGGAACGCCGGCTGCCGACCGGCAGGAACGCCACCTTCAAGGTGCCCTCTGTCAATTCAAATCCACCCTGAACACTATCTCCCCATTCTCCTCCCTGAACGCCTCTACCTCCTCCCTCAACCGATCCGGCGTATCCACTATCGGCTGATGCTCGGTAAACCACCTGATCTCCTCCTCACTCAACGGCACAAGCGCGTCCTCGCTCACCGGCCTGTACCTCACCATCTCGAACGGAAAACAGTGCTCGACACCGACATTGTCCACAAAGCAGTAGTCAATATGATAAATCGCGTCCAGCCTGTACCTTCTCCTGAAGGGCTCGCTCAGAACCGTGTTCTCTATGTAGTACCGCGAGATGAAATGCCTCGCCCGATACACCATCACGAATGTCTCCGGCAGATGCGACAGCACCTCCGTCGCGTACAAATCCCACGTGCTTACCGAATGCACTATGTGCGCGATCTCCGGATGATTGAGCCCCAGAAGATCGAGCGTCGGCAGTTCCGAGAAATACGGTATCTTCCCGCACTGACCCGCCGACAGCAAACCGTCTATCTCCGGATTCTCTTTCAGATCCCTTCCCACAAATTCGAGACCATCGACCGGCGGATTGGCAAACCGATACAGTATCTCGCCCGGAGTCTTCCTACCCGTCAGAAGACCCGCCAGATTGGCCGTCAGGAAATTCGGCGGTCGCGACATCGGCGGCTCTATCCCATACGCCGGTGGAAACGAATATCCCAGGTTCGCCGCCACGAACGCGACAAGTACCCACGTGCTCGCCCGCTTCCACCATGCCCCTTTCTTTGCCCCCTGAGCGAGCACGAACGACGCAACCACACTGAAGAGAATAAACGGCACCCCGAACCGATCGTTCGGATGTATATCACCGCCCACATACAGCACGAATACGAACAGCACAGCAGCAAGCATCGCCGCCGCAAGCAGAACCCGTCTCGCCGATCCCTCCAGCCTGCCTTTTCTGAATATCGCAATTACAACCGGTATCACCACCGGCGCCCATAGAATGTGATTCAGGAATCCCAGAAGGTATCGAGTTCCTACCCTCAGGTTCGCCCTTACACCGTTATTCACCTTCGCAAAGAACGTGTTCGGCACCAGCGCCCCGAATACCGAGTATCGCCAGATAAGAAACACCCCGAACGGAATGATGATAATCGCCGACCAGAGCAATAGCCTTTTTATGCTCTCCTTGCCTGAATTAGACAATATCGCTGCGAGCTTCCACGCTCCAAAAACAATCGAATACATGATCCCCTCGGGACGTGTAACCGCCAGAAGGAACAGGCTGATCGCAGAATATGGGAACCTTCCCCGATCCCGATCCTCCTGGACCCCAAGCCGCCACGAGATCATCACCAGATACAGGAAAAGCCCGTTCTCAAGCCCTGTCTGCGACCAGAACAGGTACGGCGGCGCCGTTGCAACAGCAATCGCAGCAAGATACCCGTACCGCTCTCCCCCCTTCACAACCAGCGAGAACAAAAGGACGATCTCAAGTAGAGTCAACGCCCCGAATATCAATCCCAGACATCTTCCGGCATTTATTGTGCTTAGTCCCAACTTGCTGAATATTGCCAGAAGAGCCACCCACGTCGGGTTCGAATACCCCTCCACCACATTCTCCCCCACATTGAACACGATCCCGTGACCCGCCGCTATGTTCTCCGCGTACCTGAAGCTGATGTACGCGTCTTCCGTCGTGACCGTAAACGAGATCACCGCCAGCACCAGGAACAAAATCGACATCCCCAGCCATGGAAGAATAAGGTGGGACGGGCGCACGGATTC
Organism: uncultured Planctomycetota bacterium; assembly: GCA_964387135.1. Taxonomy (GTDB): domain Bacteria; phylum JAJVIF01; class JAJVIF01; order JAPKYR01; family JAPKYR01; genus CAYLVL01. Next base: position 3,998 of record CAYLVL010000135.1, on the reverse strand, counting down.
GCTCGATCGAACACCCCCATCCTTCCCGGATTCTTTCGCCTTCGCAACCATTCGAGCGCGGCCATTGTATCCGGGAAAACACCCCTTCGCAAACGCGACACTAAAGATGAAGCCGCCCTGCACAATCGAGCTGCCGCTTCATGGTGTCGGATGACCGATCTCGACAAGGATCTGAAACTGGCTCAGGAGGAGATGCATTCGGGGTCGCTTGAACGAGCTTCCGAGATCCTCCTCTCCCTCCAGAAACTTCTCACTGAAGGCCCTGTCCCCGAGGACCTCACGGAAGAGGAGCGCCTTCGCGGTCTCGTCAAGGTCTACAACAATCTCGGCGTGGTCCTCAAGAACAAAGGCGACTTCGAGGGCGCAGCCGAATCGCTCCAGCAGGCCTTTGAAACCGCCGACCTGCTTCACGAAGAGAACGTCCGCATGCGCACCGGCATCCTCTCCAACCTCGGTCTGCTCCACAGCCGGTGCAAGAGGTATTCAAAAGCCCTTGACGCATTTGACAAGGCCGTCCAGCTAGCCCGCAGGCATCCGGAAGCGTGCGACGAGGGCATACTCATCAAGCTTCGCAACAATCGCGCGCTGTTCTTCCTCCGCTTCGGCGAGCCGGAGAAAGCCCGCGAAGAGCTTGCTCGGGCTCTCGAGCCGGGTCGCGTGGGGCTCACAAACGGCAATGAGAAGGAGCGCGAAGCCTGGCTCAATGCCAATCTCGCGATGATGCACGCTGAGCTCGCCGAGGAAGGAATCTACGATCCCTCGCGTCAGGAAGAGCTTTATCGCCAGGCCCGCACGATGTTCCTTAAATCCGCCGAACTGTACGGTGAGGAAGGCTACGCCCTCAACCGAATCAAGCAGATCGTCAACGCCGCGGAGATCGATGTCAGGCTAAAGATGGCCGAGGAAGCCAAGCGTCATCTTGATGAGGCGAAGCGCGAAGCCGAGCGCCTTACGGATCCGAGGCTGCTCTGCGAGATCGCGCACGTATGCTGCGAGCTCGCCCTGCTGACCGGCGATCGCGAAAGCATAGACATGCGCGTTCGTGAAGCTGTCAAGGTATTCCAGGAAACAACACCGACGGACATGCCCTCACGTCTCGCGCGCCTGGAGGGCATTCTCAGGCGTTCAGGTAACAGGGAAGCCCTCGATATCATTGCCGATTTCAAGAAGAACAACCAGCCCGGGCGCGACGTGAAGAAAAGAACGCCTAAATGATGCGCTCTCGGCTGTGTTTTCGCCCGAAAAATGGTGTATAATTAAACTATAGAGGGTCGATTACGGGTGGGAAACGCTGTAATATCCGGAAGGAGAGGGTAGCGAGCGGCTCTTGCAAGCTCTCGCCGATATATACGAGTGAATCACTGAGATACCCGTTCCTGTTCCGGAATCACTGCCTGGAGAGTATCTTCCGGTGATGGCTCAGGTGGAAACACTGGGACTTGCCGCTCAGCATCGTCAATGGCGATCGCTCATCGATTCATTCCTCCAGCAGCTTCTGAGGGTCTCGGGATGCGACTACGCGGCCTTCATCGACATGAGTTCCGGTCGCGAGCGCTACGTCTTTGCCACACGCTCCGCTCCTCTCCCCGACATCAACTGGCAGGCCATCATCAGGCACCTCTGGCGCTCCCAGCAGGCAGCTCCCGACTTCCTCATGGTCACCACCCGCGACTTAAGGAGCAGGGAAGATCTGCGCCCGCTCGTCGCTCACTTCGAATCCGGCCTCTTCAACGTCGCCGCATGCGTCCCGCTCATAGCCGGGACCAATCTTTTCGGCACCGCCTGCATTCTCGGCAATCTTCAGTCCCCAGACATCGACCTCCTGATGAGCCGCGCTCGATCAGGCATCGAGGGCCTTGCCCACCTTACAGCTTCCGCTCTCGATCTGCTCGCGCAGGGCGTCACTACCGGCAACGGGGAGCAGGGATTCCACCAGGAGGCATTCAGACGGCTTCCGGAAGGTCTCCTGATGGCCGACAGTGACGGCGTTGTCATCGAGACCAACGAGGCGTTCTCAACCCTCACCGGCATCCCGTCGGACGTGCTCATCGGACGAAACCTCCGCGATCAGCCCATACTCGGCACCGACTGCGATTTCCTCGTCGCAAGACTCCTCGAAAGCGGTCAGCCTTTTGAAGTCATCGCACGGCTCGGCACCGAGGACAAGGATGTTCTGACCGATGAGGACGAGTCTCTGGAAGGCAAGTTCCTCAGGCTCAGGGGCACCGCCTACCCGCGCGAAGACGATGCTCCCAAGGGCATGCTGCTTCTGGCCGACGATGTCACCGGCGATGTCCTCGCCAAGCGCGAGGCCAATCGTCGTGAGCGAAGACACTCCCAGGAGATGGAACTCGCCAGCAGGCTCCAGCAGAACTTCTTCCCGCCGAGCTATCAGAAAAAACGCATCAAGATCGCCACAAGGCTCCTCGCGGCCCGCGAACTGGCAGGCGACTTCTTCGACATCTTCGAGCTGGGCCCCAACACAATCGGTCTCGTCATCGGCGATGTCGTCGGCAAGGGAATTCCCGGAAGCCTCATGGCAATGAGCGTCCACGGGATGATAGCCAATCAGGCCGGTGCCCTGACCCCCCCTATGCGCGTCCTGGAGCGCGTCAACGAGGGCCTCTATCACCAGGTTCGCGGTGAGTACTGGTACGCCACCTGCTTCTACGCGAAATTCCACGTGACCCAGCTCAGAATGACCTACTCCCGGGCGGGCCATGAGCTTCCGCTTTGGTTCCACAAGGACACCGGCGAGGTCACTTTCATCGAGGGCGAGGGCCTTCCCCTCGGCATTTTTCCCGACTCGAACTACTTCACCCTGCAGGTTTATCTCAGCGAAGGCGACAGACTTCTTTTCTACACCGACGGCATTACCGACGCGCTCAATCCCGCCGGCGAGCGATTCGGCCACGATCGCCTGATCGAGCTTTTCAAAAGTAACTGCGCTCTCAGTCCAAAGAATCTTCTTAAGGTCCTCGAAAACGAGATTATCCGGTTCCACGGAGGCCGCGAGCAGCTTGACGACATAGCCCTTGTCCTGCTCTCCGTCGTTCCGGACAACTGGACCACTCTCACAGTGCCTCCCTACACCTTCACCGAGGTCCTCGAGAACCTCATCAGCGAGCTGAAGCTGAGAGGGGTGGATGACGAGATCGCCTTCAAGGTGCGACTTTCGCTCGATGAATGCGTCACCAACTCCTTCCGCCACGGACATCGCGGCGATGAGCGGCGCCCGATCACCATCAGCTACCTCGTCGAGCACGACAAGGTGACAATGAAAGTCAGGGATCAGGGCCCCGGATTCGACTTCGGCCTCATCCCCGATCCCACCCTCGACGAGAACCTCATGCAGATAGGCGGCCGCGGAGTGTTCCTCACCCTCAAAATGATGGATGAGGTCAGGTTCAATGATGTGGGCAACGAGGTAACCATGATCAAGTACCTCCACGGCAAGGAAGAACCCACAGCCGGTTGAACCTGTCCCTCCCGCAGAGCCTCTTATCACTCGATCCACTTCGGAAGCTTGCTAAACAAGGCGTCAAGCGGATACAATCCACGCCGTCGCCGATCCCGTGTTTCCGGGATGCCTTTGCCGTATCGGAAGGCCACAGAACATACCCTACAGGAGCTTTTCAATGAGACCCTTTTTCTCGTGCGCTCTGTTTCTTGTCCTGATCACCACCGCCGGTGGCGTTCAAGCGGAGACTATCCCGATCCCGCCCCTCCCTGACTGGTCAGGCTCTTCATGGGATGTCGGCTCAGCACTGAACTACAGAGTCGCCATCGATGACCAGGAGGATTCCATTCGGTTCGATCTTCGCATCGCCGTTCTCGATTCCGTCATGGAGGCAGGCGAGACTCTCTACAATGTCGAGTTCGACATAACCAACATGACGGGCGTTCCCGCCGATCTCCAGACGTTCTTCATCCAGAATTACGGCGAAGCCCCGAATGCCATCAGGATGAAGCTGCTTATCCCCGGCTACGACCTCACG
>CAYLVL010000134.1:0-7581 GCA_964387135.1 uncultured Planctomycetota bacterium | reverse complement strand
GGTGATGAAGGGCAACGCGACCGATGCGGATCGCAAGCGGTTTGACAGGTTTATCGAGCGCTACCTTCCCCGCGAGCTTCTTGCCGGGAAGCAGCGGATTGTTTTCAGGCCTCCGAGAGGGCTCTTCCACAACCTCGAAAAAGCTCTCGAAAAAGTGCTGCCGCTTCTCGGCAAGAAGCTGCGGCCGATGCCGAAGGTGGGATGGTCGCCCGCGCGGGTCGGACGTAACGGCATCACCTGGGGCACTCAGCGCGAGACCGCCGCGGGTCCGCTTATTCTCGTGAATGCGATCCTCGACGCGCCCGATGTCCCTAACTTCGTCATCGAGCATATCGTCTGGCACGAGATATGTCATCAGGCTGCACCGCCGGAGGAACGCAGGAACGGCCGGAGAGCCGTGCACGGCAAAAAGTTCAAGGAGCTGGAAGCGCGCTTTCGGAGGCTCAGGCAGGCCGAAGAATGGGAAGAGAAACACATGGCCAGCATGATCAGGAGGCACCGCAAACCCGGCCGCCGAGGGTAGTCAGGATGCCGGGACGGCTGCTTCGGACTTCAGTTCATTATACATCTCCTGTGCTTCCTTGGCCGTCCTGCCCTCGTGGACAATCGAGCGCAGCGCGAGGATCATCGCGAGCGGGTGCGGGTTCTGGAAGATGTTGCGACCGAAATCGCATCCCGCCGCGCCCTGCTCGATCGCCTGGTGTGCCATCTCGAAGACATCCATCTCGCTCTCGATCTTCTTGCCGCCCGCGATAACCACAGGAATCATCGCGGTGGAGGTGACCCGCTCGAAGTCATCGCAGAAGTATGTCTTGACGAAATGCGCGCCCTGCTCGGCGGCGATCCGGCACGCGAGCGAGAGATAACGGGCGTCTTTCTTGCCCAGCTCGCGACCGACCGCGGTTACCGCCAGCACCGGGATACCGTACTCCTCGCCCAGATCCACAAGCTCGCTCAGGGCCATCAGCGTCTGGCGCTCGTAGTCGGTGCCGACGAAGATCGACAGGGTGATCGCCGATACGTTTAGCCGCACTGCGTCCTCGAAACTGACCGTCAGCCCCTCGTCGGGAAGCTCGTCCCGCTCGATTGACGTCGCGCCGGACATCCTGAGGACAATGGGCTTGTTGCTTTCCGGCGGGATGCATCGTCGCAGAAGCCCGCGGGTGAGCATTAGAGCGTCCGCGTACGGCATGAGCGGCGTGATGGTCTTTGCGGGCTGTTCGAGGCCCTTGATCGGGCCGAGGAAGTAGCCGTGGTCGATCGCCAGCATCAGCGTATGGCCGTCCTCCGGCTGGATTATCCTGCTGAGTCGATTCTTCAGTCCCCAATCCATTTGTATCCTCCCGGGCCCGGATCGATCGACCGGGCCATGATTGTCCTTACATGATTTTCTTTCTAAGCTCCAGCGGCCCGTTCTGACTGCCGTGGAGCGTATAGTCGATTGTCAGTATGCCGGTTATCTTCGTACCCATCGCGTTCAGTGTCCCCTCGACAAGGCAACGCTGCTCATCTCCTTCCTCGACAGACCCGAACGAGACCTTGCGTCCGTCGATCCTGACATCGCTGTCGGCACGGACCTCCCATCCCTGGAGGATGTAGAGGACACGCAATTCGCCGTCTTTCATGTAGAACTCGGCTTTGATGGTGCCCGTGTCGACGACAGGATTCCTGTAGGTCCCTTCCCATTCCCCGACAAGGGAACGGGGCGTGATTTCCATGCCCGCGCAGCTCGCGACAAGGGCTGGAAGGAAAATGAGCGATGCGATGGGTAGTCTGAGCATAATAGCCCTCCCTGTGTGCCGGCTGGAAGCCGGCGGTCCGTTAATGCTACTGAATGCCGTGCGGGTAGAGCATCACCTTCAGTGATTCTCCCGCTGCGGCGGTTATCCGGAATCCCTTCTGGGCTTCCTCGAGAGGAAGTCGATGGGTGATCATGTCCTTGACGTTGATCTGGCCGGTCTTGAGGAGGGTGAAACCTGTGTGCGAGTCGACCGGGTCGCCGGAATATGAGTGGAGCACCGATATTTCCCCGGCGAGGAACCTGCCGAGAGGGATGTTCATCGTCTGATCGGGACCGCCCAGGCCGAAAACGACGATGGTGCCGCCCTTCTCGACCGCGTCCATCGCCTGCTGGATCGCCGACGGGGCCATGGCGCTGAGGATCACGATGTCCGCACCCCAACCCTCGTTCAGTTCCCTGAACTGAGCCGCAACATCGTCCTTGCCATCCAAGACGTGGTCCGCGCCGAACGTCTCTGCGGCCTGCATTCGGAAAGGGTGAACGTCGGTTGCTACCACCAGGCTTGCGCCGAATACCTTCGCCATTTGTATGTGCAGGACTCCTGCAATCCCGGACCCGATGATCAGCACCTTCTTCCCGGGCCCGGTAGATCCCAGCCGATGTGCCCTTACCACGCAACCCACCGGCTCACCGAACGCCGCAACCTCGAACTCCATATCGTCAGGCATCCGGATCGCGCCAAGTCGCACCTGGAGCGGATGAATCCGGACGTACTCCGCGAAGCCCCCGGGGTAGAAGTGGACCTTCTTGAACGTGTCGCACGCGGTGGGATGTCCGTTGATGCACCGGGGGCACGCACCGCATGGCACATGGTGGAAGCAGAAGATTCGATCGCCCGGCTTGAAGTCCTCGACTCCGTCGCCGACCTTCTCAATTATGCCGCTGAGCTCATGACCGAGGACGAGCGGGGCCTTGTCGACGCGATAGAACTCATGGACGTCGCTCCCGCATATGCCGGTCGCCATGACCTTGAGGAGCATCTCGCCATGGCGGATTTCGGGAACTGCCATCTCCTCGATGCGGACATCGTTGTTGCGGTAGTACATTGCGACACGCATGGCGTGGTGGAGTTTAGCGGGTTTGCAGGGGGTAGGCAAGGGGCCATGCGCTGAAAGCACAAGGCACACAGAATCCGTCGTTCCCTACCACTCGCCGTCGGGCGTGAACTTGCTCAAAAACACGTCCTGGTCGCCGTTTGAGGTGTGCTCGTCCTCGCCTGCACCGGGATCGAAATCAACCGTGTCGCGGTAATAGCCTGCTACGAAAACATCGTCATAAGCGTTCACGTCGACTTCCACTGCTACATCCTCGTACGGTCCTCCCCAGCCGCGTACCCACTCGAACGTTCCGAAGAGATTGAACTTGGCGATGTACGCATCCACCTGGCCGTTGGCAGTCAGTTCAGTCACGCCGACATCGTCCGGGTCGAAGTCGACCGTCGCGCCGAATCTCCCCGAAACATAGATGTTCAGGTATCTGTCAGTCGAAACCCCCTCGGCGTACTCCCATTCTCCATAGCCGCCGGAGCCTCCCCAGACCTTCACCCACTGGAATTCTCCCTCTTCGTCGAACTTGCTCATGAACGCGTCCTGCCAGCCGTTGGACGTATGCTCCTCGCCGCCGTCGGGATTGAACTCCACGGTGCCGTCGTATCTGCCGACAACGATGATCGTGTGGAATCCGCGGGCTTCTACATCCTCTGCGCTGTCGAGGCCGGTTGAGCCCCATGTCTTTGCCCACTGGAATTCGCCGTCCGGATCGAACTTGCACAGGAACGCGTCGCTGCTGCCGTTGCAGGAGTGCACATCCGAGCCTGTCCCCGGATCGAAATCCATCTGATCGCAGAATCCGCCAGCAATATACACGTTGCCCGGTACATCTACGGCAACACCGAGTATCTGATCGTGTTCGAGGCCTCCCCATGAATGCGACCAGATAAGCCCGTTGTCCCAGTAGAACCTGCCCAGGAAAAGGTCCCCGTTGGTGGCTCCGGCAACGTACATATACTGCATCGACTCATCACCGGTAATCGATGTGCCGTATTCGCTCCCCGAGCCGCCCCATCTGAAAGCTCCGGCGAAATCCCCATCCTCGTCGAACTTGGACATGAATCCGTCGCTTGACCCATCCGAGACGAGGTCGAATGTATCGGGACCCGGATCGAAATCGACGGTATCCTTGAAGCTCCCGGTGACGAAGACGAATCCGGAGGTGTCCACCGTGACAGCTCGCCCTTCGTCCATCGCTATGCCGCCCCAGGAGCGTACCCAGACCAGTTCGCCGTTTGTGTCGTACTTCGCAAGGTAGGCGTCGCGACTCCCGGCGGACGTTCTCTCCTCCACACCATCGCCCGGATCGAAATCCACTGTCTCCTGGAATGAGCCGACGACGTAGACGTTCCCATAGTAATCCGCAGCAACACCCTGTCCACCGCTTTCGTATTCTGAGCTGCCCCATGTCCGCGCCCAGCCGTTGTGCTGGTACTCAGCGACAGTGAGCGTATGCTGCTGATAGGCTGTCAGGTTCAGCCATTCCGGAGCGGTGTCGTTCTCGTTGTCCTCCACTGTTATCAGGCATCGATGCTCACCGACATCCAGTCCGAAGGAGCCTATGGTGTTCTGGTATCGGGAATACCCGTCCCCATCCTCCAGCCAGGGGATTTCGGGAGCTATGGGGCCGAAGTCCGGAATCTCTATCGTGGGTGCTTTATGGCTGTCGCGACCCTGGTAATCATAGACATCTACGGTGAGTCTCACGCTGCCGCCGTGATCGGTGAGCCCCAGCCCGATCGGGGTTTCAGTCACGACTATTTTCCAGGGCTCTGGGCAGTTCGCCTCGGGAGGAAAGTCGGTCATGGGATCGGTAACCGGCTTGCTGGACGCCGGGGCCCAGCAGGCGTCGACCGCGTATCCAAGGACAAAACCTCCTTCCGGCATGTCGATATCGTATGTGACTGTTACCGCGTCGCCCGCATAAAACGCGTTGCGGGTGTTGTCGACATCGTCCGAGACATAGCGCTTGAACGCGTTGAGCTGTCCGTTTGGAGCCTGCTCGGTGGCGAATCTTCCCCTTGTGTATCCCTCCAGACCGCCCGGGCCGGATCCCTCGGTGCCGCTCCAGTACAGCGTTGTGTATCCGTCTGCGTTGATAACCTCGCCGTCGCCCGCTGAGCGATCCGAAGCGTTCAGTTCGGCGACAGGATACTCATAGCTGCCATCGAACATCACGATTCCGCGGACATCAAAGCCCGTCAGGTTCGGATTCGGGAACGGATGGGTGATGCATACGTCGCATAGCAGCGTGTCGTGCCCTGAGTCGGTGATTGACGGAACGGCCAGGCAGTTCGTGCAGGGACCGTCCTGGAGCCATGTCAGGACATTCCAGTGATTCGCGACACCTCTGACTGGTATCACCTCGGCAGTTTCCTCAATTGGATCGTACTCGATCAGGTAGTATCCCCAGAGGAGGCGGACGCTTCCAAGCGAGTTGCCCCCCGATTCATCGGACAATCCGGGGATGGTGGGAAGGTCGGTTGCGCCATTCCGTGCGTTTGTGCTGGAACATGATACCGCGACAACCGTAGTCAAAACGACGAAGAATATTGGGATCGAGCAGGTGCGAATCATCGTGAATACTCCTTTGCAGGCAGGATTGCGTCGCCTGCACATCAATATTCAAAGCAAAGAATAGCACATCAGAAAGATGAGCATGATTACGTATCGCCTTTGAGAATGGAGTGGCAAGTCGTGTTAAAAAAAACCGGGCGATTGGCCCGGCTTGATGATCGTTGATACGCTGCTTGCACGTGCGGTCAGCCGAGACGTCCCTGCTTTTCAAGCGTCCGAAGCGCGCGGGTACTGAGCTTGACCTTGACCAGCTTGCCGTCAAGCATGATTTTCTTTTTCTTGATGTTCGGCTTGAACATGCGCTTCGTATGCCGCTGCGAGTGGCTTACGGTGTTGCCCTTGCTCGGTCGCTTGCCTGTTATCTGACATTTTCTACTCATAACAAAACCTCGCCTCATCCAAGGCCGATGGTTTATACCACACATTAAGCTCGATCCGCAAGGGGATCGGCTGAACCGGCGCCGGTCTACCAGCCCGCTGGCGCCTCGAATACATGCAGGTTGCACACGTCCCACTGCCACGTTGCCAGGACGAACATCCTGTCGGTTGTATCGTCGCCGGGACGAATGGCGCCGGAGTTCAGGTTGGTGCCCGATTGCCTGTAAGTGTCGATAACATTCAGATCGGCGTCGAATTTCATGAACGCCACGCCTGTACCGGACGGCTGAAAGCATCGCTGAACGATCAGGCGGCAAGTCTCAATAGTGCCCTCGCCATGATCGACCTCGATCGTACCGCCCTCCCATTTGCTGAAATCGCTTGCCGACGAACCGGTGCTCCCGGTCCATTCGAAAATCTGGTGCTTGGTCAACCCAGTTATCCGTGTCGGAGGCGATGTGGAGATATCGACCGTGTAAAGCGCGCCCTGCCATTTGTAGCTGTCGTTATGGAAGATGTAAAGACGCTGGGATTCCCAGATGATTGCGATGTCGAAGATTCCCCTGTTGCCGCTGTTGACGAAGGTGCAGTCGAGTGTGTCGCCAGCCTTCAGATCGTACATCCCGATAGCCGGCTCCCACGCGTAGTGGTAAAGGGTGTTGGTGCCGGTGGTGCCTCCGGGAGTGTGATAAAGAGCCCAGATTCCGCCCTCATCGTCCGTGTCGAGACCGGCGATTACCCCGCCGGAGTTCGGCAGAACAAAGTCCTCGAGATACTCCCCCTCGCCGGTGTAAACGGTGACTCTTTCATTGTCGCCGTAGAGAGTCGTATAGATGATCCGATCAAGAACTTCGTCGTAATCGAGGTTGGCAAGATAATGATAGCTTCCGCCTGGGGTAATGCCGCAGTTGGCCATGTCGGCAATGATTACCTCGCCGGGGGTGGGTCCCGGCGTGGTCACTTCGTATGCCACGAGAGAATCCTGGCTCTTGACCAGCATGCGGCCGTCGGGAAGGAACGCGGTGCCGTCCTGCCTGAGCGTGTCGAAATTCCCCTGGCAGTCGACCACGCCCAGGAAGGATGAGTGCACTTCGTTCGGACAGGTGATGGTTATCTCGTGAGGCGGATCGAGGATATCCTCGCCGCAGTCATTCGACACTCTGAGCCCGACCTGCCATATCCCGGTGCTGAAAATATGCGTAACGATACCTTCGGAGGTGACTTCATTGTATGTGCCGTCGCCGTCCCAGTCCCACTCGAATGTCAAAGGCTCGGTACCCGTTGTTGCGGTCGCATCAAAGATGATTTCCTCACCGGCGACGCCGCTGTCGGGTGCATCGAGCGAGACAACCGGAGCGATGCAGGGATTCTCGTCGGCGACAGGCAGCGAGAACGTGAAGTAGCTCGCCAGGTGGGCAGCAGGAACAGGCACGCCGAAGCCCTGGTCGTAACTTGTCGGGTTCGCGCTCTCTATGGTCATCAGGAAGTTCGCGGTGCCGGCTCGATCCGGATTCCAGCCGTCAATCTCAACCACGGCAACGCTCGATACCACCGTGCCCGGCTCGACGATTGAGAAGAATTCTTCGGAGTTCATGGAGATATAGCCGCCGGGTCGATCTCGATCAAAGGACTCGATAACGACCCGTTTCACTTCTCCCATTACTCCCGACGGATTGTAAGGGGCCTGCCAGTCGAAGATTTCAGCGCGGATTCTTATCGTTCCTCCGGCTTCGGTTTCCGTGCAATAGAGGTCACTGCCGTTGTCGAGAATCGAAG
>CAYLVL010000133.1:5801-7664 GCA_964387135.1 uncultured Planctomycetota bacterium | reverse complement strand
GATCCGCGCGACAGCGTCTACGATCAATGGGGACCCGCGAAACTGGGCGCGAGCATTGTCTGGAACGAGTACAAGGGTGAGGATGTGATTGTTGCGGTGATCGACACCGGCATCAGGCTCGACCATGAGGACCTTGCGGACAATATCTGGATCAACGAGGACGAGATCCAGGGCAACGGGATAGACGATGACGGGAACGGCTGGATCGACGACTGGCGCGGGTGGGACACGTTCGGGCACGACAACGATCCGTCCGATTCCGGCAGTCACGGCACAGGTTGCGCGGGGATAATCGGGGCGGTGCAGGACAACAACCTCGGATTGAGCGGAATCGCGCCTGCCGCGAAGATCATGGCGATCCGAGCGGACATGTGGGACGGTCCGGAATGCGTAGCGACTGTGGTCGAGGCATGGGATTACGCAAAAACAAACGGTGCGGACATTGTCTCGATGTCGTTCCTCGTGCTTTATCCCACGCAGGCCCTAGAAGACGCGGCCTATGCGACATGGGACAACGGCAACGGTCCGATACTGATGGCCGCTGCGGGCAACTACAACAACCAGAAACTTTACTATCCCGCATCGTACGACTGCGTAATCTGCGTCGGTGCAACGGTCCCGTGGTCGAGATACAACGAGCCGGTTGACGAGAACCGCATTCATACCGGCTGGGAAGGCTGGTGGTGGGGATCGAACTACGGCTCGAATCTCGACATAATGGGATTCGGCGAAAAGACCATCACCACTCACTCTGCATCGACAAGCGCCTATCGCACCGGCTACTCGAACGGATTCTTCAACGGCACATCGTGCGCCTGCCCCACCACGGCCGGAGTGATGGCGCTACTGGTCGGGGCCCATCCGGGACACGACGGACAATGGTACTGGGACAGGCTGGAGCAGACCACCGACGATCTTGATGTCCCGGGCTACGACATACAGACCGGAACCGGACGGGTAAACGCGCTCAGGGCGGTGTACGGTCCGGATCGATACGAGGACCAGGAAGATCCCGACGGATTCGTGCCGATGAGCGGCTCGGACGAGCAGTTGTTCGACTCCATCCATGACTGGCCCGGCAGCACCTATCATGATCCATTCGACCTCTACAAGATCACACCGGACACGGACGGATGCCTGTCGATCGACCTCGATATCTTCACCTGGGGCGAGGATCTCGACATGGCGATCTACAAGGACGCCGGCATGACGGAGCTGATCGACATGTCGACGATCGAGAACCATGCCGATTCCAGCTTTGAATCGCTGTTCGTGCCTGCGCTACAGGATGAGCCATTGTATTTGAGCGTCTACTCGCCGGATATCGGCAACTCGACGACCTACGGGCTGACTACCGGGATGTTCGAGAACGTTTTCACCGTCACTGGCGAGAATCTGGCTCCCCCGACGGTTCATCGCGGCGATATAGACGTGGAGTTCCTCAAGCTGAGGCTGGACATAACATGCGGCGCGACGCTGGATGAGCTCGTGATCTACAAAAACCTCGGACGGTTCGACGGGAGCTGGAGCGCCGTGCATCTGTATGTAGACTCGAACCGCAGCGGCACGTTCGATGGCGAGGACTTTCAACTCATTCCGGACAACGAGTTGACGTTCATCATCTACAGATTCCCGAAGCTCGGAATCTACTGGACTTACGACGAGCCGCTGGTTCTGTTCGTGACGATGGACATACCGGACAACATGTCGACCGGCAACACGGTCTATCTGAGCATTGAATCCAACGACGACATCAAGCTGGAGGAGGGCATTGAAGCCGATCCGGGCTTATTCCCGATAACATCCAGCCTGACAACGGTGGTCGATTAACGGAAAGACGACCCTAAAGATGGAGGGGCGACC
>CAYLVL010000133.1:0-5701 GCA_964387135.1 uncultured Planctomycetota bacterium | reverse complement strand
GGAGGGGCGACCTCCCGGTCGCCCGGACGGGCGGCTTGCAGCCGCCCTGCACCAATACACCCTCCCTGACGATTGAGTAACGGATTATGTCGAGCACCGATCGGTTGATGATATACTTGCCTCGCCATGACTACATTAAGCGTGAAAACCGGCACCAGGATGGAATTCATCGACATCACCCGCAAGGTCCGTGAGGCGATACGGGAGAACGGCTGGTCGAACGGGATACTGACAATCTACTGCCCGCACACGACAGCGGCGATAACGATCAACGAACACGCCGATCCGAGCGTCCAGTCCGACATAATCAACACCCTTGCCAAACTGATACCGCATCGCGGCGGCTACAGGCACATGGAAGGAAACGCGGACGCGCACATCAAGGCGTCGCTTGTAGGGCCGAGCGAGCAGGTTATTGTCGAATCTGGCGAGATGGAACTGGGGACATGGCAGGGAGTGTTTTTCTGCGAGTTTGACGGGCCCAGGCAGCGTCGGGTCCTCCTTCATTTCCAAGCAGACTAGCAAACTCGGGCGGAAGAGGGACAAACGCCCGACAAGCTCTACATCGCCTCAGATATGGCTGGGCCCGTAATCGCCTGCCCGGACTCCAGCGCGGGGATCGGCACAGGATCGAGTCCGGCGGTCTCCCGGATATCGCAGATGAGCTTTGCGGCGATGAAGCGATCGAGCAATCGACCCGTAAGTCCCTCGACAATCCGGTCACGCGTCTCGGCCCTGGCCGGCCTTGGGGCGAAACCCACGGTGATTTCCGATCCCGCATCGACAGCTTGAACCCGGATACTCAGCTCCCGGGAGATGTTCCCCCGATATGAGATGTCATATACGCGGTGGGTTTCCCCTCCGTGCGGTTCCCTGAGCGTCAGCGCGGGGACATACAGCCCCGCAGGAGCATCGGGGGGAATCGGATCGGGCAACGAGGCCTTCCTGAGATACGTCTCCGTCGCCCTTACCGCTTCGGGAAATGGGATTTCCATGCGGTTGGAAAACTTCTCGTCCATCCTTCCCATCTCCACGGGATGGCCGAGCACCACCCCCGCGTCCCTCAAAAACCTGAACAGCTCCCCATCGGCGGACATCGACGCCCATTGCCGTTGGAACCTCCCCTGAAGGGTTCTTAGGTACCAGCCGACAAGGACTGCTATCGCCACCAGCATGAGTATCGCGATTATTCCGGCCAGCCAGGGTACATCGCGGTAAAACTGATAGTACGTCCCGAATGCCCCCAGAAGGGCTATCACGATGATGCCGATCCAGAACGGATACTGCTCCTTCTCGGCCTCGTGCCAGTGCTTGCGCGCGATCTTGCCGGCCACTGTCGGGATCCACTCAAGCTGGGACTCCAGCGACGCGAACCGCCTCAGCCGAATCGCGTCGTCCGACTGGTTCGGTTTCGTGTTTTCATTGCGGGGATTACGAGTTTCAGGTGGCAAACTCATTCTACCCGGACCTCCTCGAGCAGGCCCTCCTGGTCTATCCTGAGTATCGGAGAGCCTTCCGGAGCGCCGGCGGCGGTGTTAGGAGTGGCGGTAATGACAAATCCGTTATGGCTAACCTGAATATCGATGTCGTGACAGGGAACGAAGGGAGTGCCCGCACCGAGAGCATGCGGCGAATACCCCCTCGCGATCTGCCCGTCCCGCACCAGCTCGTCCCACGTGCCGTAACTGCGATGAAGCGAGTAGTAGATCATCTCCGCCTGATGGAGATTATGCATGCGAACCCGGGTGAGGTTCATCCCCACGCTTCCGGGGGATCCGGTCCCGGTTTGAAAGCTTGTGAGCACGGGCTGGTAGGTCTGTAGCGCCATCACCAGCAATATCCCGACAATGACGACGCTGAGAAGCAGCCCGATAAGGCTGAACCCTCTTTCCGCCCCGCGTTTCTTCATGCGCCGCCCTCCAATGGGATTATATCATATTTTATACAAGGACACTTAAAAGGCCAGGTTTGCCGTTCCTTGAACCCCCGCTGCCGCTTGCGGGTCATCAAGTGCGATACTAGAATGGTGACGGCGGGGATATCACATGATGAACGACAAGATTGAACCAGCAGCGGAACCCGAACAACCGAAATCCTCGGAGAAGAAGAAGCCCGCCCGCGATCCCTGGATCCTCTGGACGAGGGACATCATCATCTGCCTTATCCTCGTCCTGCTGTTCAGGGCCAATGTGGCCGAGGCGAACTACATCCCCTCCCCGTCGATGGAGCCGACGCTCACGGTGAGTGACCGGATCATCGTGGACAAGCTCTCGCTGCACTGGCGACCGTTGGAGCGCGGCGAACTGGTCGTGTTCCATCCGCCGATCGACGACCGCAGTCACGAGCGTTGGATCAAGAGAGTGATAGGACTTCCCGGCGAAACGGTGGAGGTGCTGCGCGGCACGATCTACATCAACGGGGAGCGACTGGACGAAGAGTACGTGGACAATCCCGGAACCTACACTGTGCCGCCCATACACCTCGCGAAAGACGATCCCGCAACCCGCGAGAACGAAGGCGAGTACTACCTGCTGGGAGACAATCGTCGGAACTCCCGCGACAGCCACGTATGGGGACCGTGCCCGTTCGGCAACATCATCGGTCGGGCGGTGTTTCGATACTGGCCGCCGAGCAAGATAGGGATTCTTAGAAGCCCGGAGGACGGCGCAGCGGAAACGGAATAAGGCAACGGAAACGGAATAAATCCGGACCTGAACGCCCGAACACAATCTGCATAAAACCGTAGCGACGCATGGCAAATGCGTCGCGATTTTTCTTTCGTAGCGCCTGCGAGCAATCGGTGGGCCCACATCTGCGATGTGGGATTTCCTCGCGACCCATTTGCACGGGGATACTCAGCCTTTTCGCGATGGATCGTGATAACTCGATTGGACACACATGCGCGCGAAAAGGTGACAGTCCCCTCTGAAGGGTGGCACACACAACGCGAGTCCGCGAGCGATGTGTGTGCTCCCCGGAGCGCGGGCTTTCCAGCCCGCATCGGCTGGGAGCGCCGGCGGCGCGCCGGGCATTAATAGATCGCACGCAAGCACGCGGGGCTTGGCAGCCCCGCTCAGCTTGTGCGCGGCACCCGGCGGAACCTCCTCGTATGGTTCTCTCCATGATTGTCTCATGAAACGCGCGAGGAGGGAAATCGTCATTTCCAACAAGCACTCAAGTAGGTTAGGCTTATAGAGGGGAATGGAGAATCCGATCGACAGAAACCAGCCCAATGCCCTGGGCCAAATGCTCAGCCTGAGGTCTATCGTCTACAGCGGCCTGGCGTTCTGGGCTGTCATTATCCTTCTGAACTTCATCGTCACATGGCTGAGCGAGATGGTCGGCTTCAAGGCCCCTTTGACATGGCCGATCAGCGTTTTCGACATCCCGCTGATTGATTCAACGCGGATTGTCTCCCTTATCATCGCTGCGGCTGTTTTCGCAGTGTTGGTATTGTCCGTAAGACGGATCCTGACATCGATTCCGGCGGTAATCATCACGGGGATCCTCCTGATTCTCGTGGGAAACATGATCCATGGATCTGAGAGCGGCCTGACCCGCCCGATCACCGGATATGGAGCGGAGTATTTCGAGGACGCAATGCAGATCGTAGATCCGATGTACTTCCTGACGGCTTTCAACACCCTCCAGCCGTTCCTCCACATGCACTCGCAGACACACCCGCCCGGAGCGGTGCTGCTGATCTACGGTCTGTACAGGTTGCTGGAATCGCCGTGGATGATCTCCGTTGCCATATTGATCCTGTCCACCGCTCTGACCGTGCCTTTCTTCCACGGCGTGCTCAGGAAGATGCTCCCTGAGGGGAATACGTCGGAGCGATTCAGCGTGTTTCTGCTTCTGCTCATCCCGGCTGTGCAGGTCTATTTCTGCGCGAGCGTAGATGCGATTGTTGCTGCTGCATTCCTGGGCGTGCTCTATTTCTTCCTTCAGAAAAACTCAGTGTGCTCGTTCATCGGGACGGTTGTCTTCCTTCTCATCGCCTCATTTCTCTCATTTGCCGCTGTGTTTCTCATTCCGGTGATGATCGGCTACGACTGGATTCGAAGCCGCAATGCGTCAAGGTCACTGGGTGTTATTCTCGCCTGCGCCGCGATCTGGCTTGTCGTCAACCTGACCCTCGGCTACAACTGGCTGGAGTCGCTTTCCACCGCCGCGCGCATCGAGAATCCGCAGGGATTCAGGCTGTTGAGCGAGCCGCCGGACTACCTGTTCTCCCGGCTCGAATGCATCCTGGAGATCATCGTGTTCTTCGGACCGCTACTGCTTGTTCTGTTTCTTCGGGGGATGAAGCTGAAGGACTACGACAGATTGAAGGCTCTCACCATTCTGGGGATCGCAACACTTCCCGCGATGTTCCTCACCGGCGCATACAAGACCGGCGAGACTGCCCGCACATGCCTTTTCATCTACCCGTTCCTCATGCTGCCGGTCGC
Organism: uncultured Planctomycetota bacterium; assembly: GCA_964387135.1. Classification (GTDB taxonomy): domain Bacteria; phylum JAJVIF01; class JAJVIF01; order JAPKYR01; family JAPKYR01; genus CAYLVL01. Next base: position 1,247 of record CAYLVL010000133.1, on the reverse strand, counting down.
GGCCATGTTCCACAAAACACCGCCCAACAATCAAGAGATGATCCTGATCAGCGCATGGATCTCCGCTCAGATCCTGCTGATGCAGTTCCTGGGGTTCTATCTGTGGTAGCAGGCTCCCTGTGATGGGCGATTCCCATCGTGCGATACAAAAACCCCGGATTGCTCCGGGGTGCTTTTCGTCCATTACGCTTGAGATCAGGCTGACGACTCGTCGCCCGGGGGGGTCCAGCCCTGCTCCTTGTACATGCCCTTCCTGATCTCGGGAATGTTCTTGATCAGAGTCTCCAAGTCAATACCGGTGAGGCTCTCGATGACCGGAGGCAGCTGGGCGATGATGTCGGTGACATCCTGCGTGACCCTGCTCGCGCCTGCTCCGCCGCGCTGACCGTCCGAACCACCACCGCTGTTGATGATGACGATCCTCTCGGTGCGGGTGAGAGGCTCGGCGATGGCCCTGGCGATCTCGGGCAGCTTGTCGACGAACATCTGCACGATTGCGGCCTCGTTGTACTTGCTCCATGCGGCCGCTTTCTTCTCCATCGCCTCTGCTTCGGCGAAACCCTGGGCCTTGATTACGTCCGCCTGGGCGATACCCCTCGCCCTGTTCGCCTCGGCTTCCGACTCGCCGGTCTTCTGGATAACGTCCGCTTCCGCGAAACCCTTCAGCTTGATCGCCTGACCTGCGCCGTCCGCCTCGGTCCGTAATTTGTACTTCTCGGCGTCCGCCAGCGTCTGCACCTTGTACTTCTCCGCCTCGGCGGGCTTCTCGACGGTAGCCCTCAGCTCCCTCTCCTTGCGCATGATCTCCTTGTCCTGCACCTCGATCATCTTGTTCCGCTCGACGACCTGCACCTCGACTTCCTGCTCCTTGACGGCTTGAGCGGTCTGGTATCTCTGGAGGTCGTACGCGAGGTCGGCTTTCGCCTTCTCAGTGTTGACCGATGCCGTGTACTCGGCGACCTTCATCTGGTAGTCCCGCTCGGCCTGCGCGATTTTCGTGTCGGCCGCGAATTTCGCTTCCTGGCCTTCCTGGTTCGCCTGCGCCGATTTGATCGTCGAGTCCCTCTGCGCTTCGGCCTCACCGATGATGGCGTCCCGCTTGACCTGGGCGGTTCGCGGTTTTCCGAGAGCGTCAAGGTAGCCCTGGTTGTCGCGGATGTCGCGGATCGTGAACGAGACGATGGTCAGGCCCATATTGGCCAGATCCGAGCTGGCGACCTCCTGGACCTTGGCCGCGAACGCATCAC
>CAYLVL010000132.1:0-7730 GCA_964387135.1 uncultured Planctomycetota bacterium | reverse complement strand
CAACAGCCTGATGAACCGGAAATCGAGCCGGAATCGGAGTCGATCGAGGAGGACGAAGACGATTTCACCGACCTGATCTCTGTCTGATCAGTACAAATCCTCGTCCTCTTCATCCTCGTCCTCTTCTTCGACAGGTGCGGGGGGAGACGGTATCAGCAGCAGCACTAACAGAGCCAGGGCGACAAGCGGCAGCCAGTTCGCGGTTGTTTGATAGTAGACGATGCTGCTGCGCTTCTGATTCGGTGCGAGCAGCCTGATCACCTTCTCCGTCCCGAGAAACCTCGCTGTCAGTAATTGCGAGTACTTCTGGTATGGGTCGTCCGGTCGGTCGCTGTAGACATCATAGTAAAGCAGAAACACATTTCTAAAAAGTTGCACCGGATCGATGAAATAGCTCTCGACCGTGGGTTGAGTGGAGTAGCCGTCGTACTCCGCGACCACCGCACCGGCGTCGGCGAGCGATATCCAGCCGGTCTGCGAGAAATCGATCCCCGGATCGTGCGCGATCAACTGAAGCTCCCTGGCCGAAAGCGGCTCCGTGCTGCCGGGTCGATGGAACCAGCAGTTGAATGTCGGGTCGCTGACGATCCACTTGCGATGGTCCGGCGAGAACACCTCCACTTCCACATGTGTATCCAGCGGACCTTCATTCCAGATTGGGATGTCGTTTGAATCCCTGACAAGCTCGACAAGACGCGCGCGGTAACCATGCGCCATCAAGGTCGCGCAGTAGACCGCCGCGATTGCGCCGCAATAGCCTCCACGGCCCTGCGCGAAATGCCCGATGAGCTCCGACGGATCGTTCGTGTCGGGTCCCTTCTCCAGAAGAGGGCAGCTTTCACGGACAAGATTGCGAAGCGCGACGATCGTTGCGAAGTCATCCTGCACGCCGCTCAAGGCGTGCGACTCGGCAGCGAGATCGATGAGGGCTTGACGGTCTTCCAGGCTGAGTGTGTAAGGTGGATCCGGTGCGTTCTCGCCATAGTAGGGAGATGCGTCGGCGGTCTCCACCCAGCCGATGAGACCGGCAGGGGCCTCGGTCCTGATCCACCAGAGAAGGTAGGCCTCGGCAATTATGACGAGAATCAGGAGGAATCCGAGGGCTTTCTTCGAGCAGCATCCCATATGTTCGATCAAGCTAGTGAAAAACGGGGACAGTTGCTTTGCCGTTCCCCGCAACTCAGGTTCTATCACAAGCCGTACAGATGGTCCAGGATGCGATCCACGTGCGCCTTCCACGTGTATTTCCTGAGCACAAGCTCGCGCGCCGCCCTGCCCAGTCGATCCGCAAGCTCGGCAGCCTCGTACAAACGCTCTATCGCCGTCGCGAGCGCTTTCATGTCAAGGGGTGGCACGAGCAATGCGGTCTCTTCGTTCGTCAGTATATCCCCGAGCTGATCGAGATCGCTCGCTATGATGCCCTTTCCGAGCGCCATATACTCGAACACCTTGGTCGGGCTGCCGAAAAACGGCGTCCCGTCCGGGTTCGGAACATGCGGGCTCAGGAAGAAGTCGGCGCACATAAGATATTTCGGCGCATCATCCTGTGGAACCAGCCCGGTGAATGTCACCCTGTCCAGCACATTGCCGACTCTCAACTGGTCCATTACCTCATCAAACAGCGGCCCGGCGCCTATGAGAAGAAAATGAAGCCTGGGGCAGTTGCTGAGGGCCATCGGGATCGCCTTCGCCAGCACCTCGACCCCGTGCCACGGGCTGAAAGTCCCTATGAATGCCGCAACCCGTGTTCCTTCCGGTATCCCGAGCTTTCGCTTAAGCCCGTCGATCTCGTCCTGCGGGAACCTGGCGGGATCGAAGCGGGACGGGTCGACTGCGTTAGGATTCACCAGGATCCGGCGCGCCTCGTAGCCGCGCTCCACAAGCTCGTCCTTGAGAGGCTTCGACACGACGGTAATCACCTCGGCGTTCTTCAGCACCCAGTCCTCGACCATCTGCGCCACATCGGGATACCTGAGCCCCCGTCCCCAGTGCTTCTCGATCCACACCTCGCTGCCGTTGTATTCAAGAATGAGTGGAACCTGGAGCATCTCCGATATCGTCACCGGCGCCCAGCAATCCAGGGAGTAACGGGCGTAAACCGCCTGCGGCATGTTTTCCTTCTTCCACTCTACCGCCCTTGATACAAGCCTGCCGTTATAGGAGAGCAGGATAAACTCCCGCTCGTTTACGAAGAATTTGTCGGGAGCGACCTCGATCGACTTGACTTCCGGGTCAAGAAGAGGTGGTCGGCTCCATGAGAGCACGCTGACCTTCACACCGTTCTGAACGAAGCCATTGACGACTCCCGCCACATGCCCGATGCTGCCCCCCGCCTTCACGTCGAACCAGAGATCGGTCCGCATGTAGATGATTTCTTCAATCGATCCGGGCAATGCCGCGCGATGGACCGGCTTGTGCTCGAGGCTCTTTTTCAACATCGAGCGCGTTTGTCGGACAAGCCGGCCACCCGCGATCTTCTGCGAGATCGACCTGGGAAACTCGTTGAATAGCAATCCGAGCCACGTGAGCGCGACGGTATTGCCCCTTTTGTCGAGGGCCACGCGCCTTCTCGCGGGGATCAGGCATGCGAGAGTGTAGAGGGCGGTTCTTTGCGACTGTCGCGACCAGTCGACGGAGTGAATCGCGAGAACATTGCCGCCGGCCTTCCGATGGACCTCCCTGAGAAAAGCAAGTCCCTGACGCTTGCCACGCTCCCGGACCTCCTTGCCGGATACCATCGTGATGCCTTCGACCCCGAGGCGGTTGCGAAGCTCCGATTCATCCGTATCGGAAGGAGGGACAAGATTCAGGACTGTCGCGTGTCCGGGCACGCGATTGAGTATACGCGCACAGGAAATTCGTAACAAGATTCAGAGGCCCGAGTGTAAGGGAGGGCGAATACGCAGGAAGCGACTGCCCTTTTCTCCCTGCCTACCCCTCGAAGGCTTCCATCTCCGACTCGTCGATATCGAAATTCGCCCAGACATTCTGCACATCGTCGTTGTCCTCAAGATACTCCATCAGCTTGAGCGTGTTCTGGGCGTCCTTTCCGACAACCTTCACTGTTCTTGTAGGCCGCATGATCAATTCCGAATTCTCGATTTTCAGGCCGGCATCCCTCAGGCCCGTCCTGACCACGTCGAAATCCGTGTAATCGGTATAGACATCCCACGTCTCCCCGGCATCCTCGACATTCTCCGCGCCCGCCTCGATAGCGGCCTCGAATATCATCTCCTCGGTGACATCGTCCCTGTCCACCTGAATGAGTCCCTTCCTCTCAAAGAGATAAGCAACGCTGCCCGATCCGCTCAGCTTGCCCCCGACCTTGGTGAAGATATGGCGGACATCCGCAGCGGTTCTGTTCTTGTTGTCTGTCAGGGCTTCCACAAGAAACGCGACGCTTCCGGGACCGTAGCCCTCATAGGTGATTTCCTCAAACGTCGTGGCATCCGCATCCTCACCTGTGCCGCGCTTGATGGCCCGATCGATGTTGTCGGCGGGCATGTTGTTCTGCTTCGCCTTATCGATCGCGTTCTTCAGTCGAATGTTGGCTGAGGGATCGCCGCCCCCTCCTTCTCTTGCCGCGACGGTGATCTCCTTGATCAGCTTCGAAAAGAGCTTCCCGCGCTTCGCGTCGGCGGCGCCTTTCTTCCGTTTGATAGTGCTCCACTTGCTGTGTCCGGACACGTTCCAAGGCACCTCCCAGTCGCCCGAAGGTGATCTCAATTATATCCGATGACGGGCACAATCGGAAAGTGCTCCTGCCGTGCCATTAAGCCTGATTCAGCCCGTTTTATCAGCGGCGGCGGCAGTCGAAAGATAATAGATAACGGTAGGTTCCCCGGTTCGGGAGCTGATCGAGCCTGCCCACGGGAGCGGGCCCGGAGGATTCATGAAGCACCACGCATGGTGGATATTCCCTGCCATACCGGTTGTCGCCTACATCACATGGGCGGGATGCCATAGCGGCGATCCTGTGTCTCCCGGCACGACGCTCCAGTTCGCCGATACCCGATCGGATCACCTTCTCAAGAGCGATCTTGGATCAGCCGAAGGCTCCAGAATGTTGCTTGGTGTCTTTCATGTCGCCATCGATGAGCGCGGAGGTTGCACAATCAGGCCGGCAAGGCAGGCGGAAACCCACTTCGATGTCACCGGGCTTGTCTTCTCTCCGACCTGCACCGACTGCTTCACCGGCTCGCTCATTAGTCGGGAAGGAGAGGACTGGACGTTCGAGTTCACGCTCAGAAAACCGACCGGGATCACCGGGTACGATGTCCGCGCGACCATTCTTGACATGGGCGGCATTTCGCTTGATAGCGAGCCCGACTCCTACACCCGTCGTTTCGCATCCCCCACAGACCCGACTCCCAGGAATCCCTGTTTCATCTTTGACAGTGGTGTCGGGAACAACCGATGGGGACCGATGGCAAGCGGCAGCCGCACCGCATCGTTTACCCGTCCGGAAGGTGCGAAGTTCTCTGAAATCGACTTCGTTGTCGATGCAAGCTGGCCGGGAAACCAGGCCGAGCCGGTTCGAATAGGCGGTATCGAACTGACGAGCGACACCCTTCGCGATGACGGCCGCGACTCGACCGATCTCTCATGCGACGTGCAGGACTGGCAGGACGATGTGGATTGGGTGACGGTCGACCTCACGCCGATAGGGGGCGATCCCTGCACCTTCCTGACGGACAACGGGAACGGGAGCTGGTCGCTCGACGGGATCAGCGCGTCGCCGGGCACATCCATTGGAATCAAGACTCTCTGGATCACCGCGTACAGCGGATTCGATGCCATCTACAACAGGATAGATCTCACGGTGGAAGAGGCGGCCGGACCGCCCGCCGATCCGGTGGACTGGACCATCCTGGTTTACCTTCACGCATCGGACCTTCCCGACGACGAGGACATCGACGAGATGGAGGTCGCGGGATCGCTGGACGGCGAGATGGACATCATCGTGCTGTGGGATGTCGATTCGGGGACTGACTCGATCGTCAGGGTCATTCAGGACCCTGAAGGCTTCAATCTCGAAATCATCAGTGAGCCGATTGATGACGGGGGCGCGGTGATTCCTCCCGGCGGGCTAGACATGTCGGACGGCGCGACGCTTGAAGCGTTCCTTGTCTGGGCCATGGAGGAGTTTCCCGCCAATCACTACCTCCTCGACCTGTGGGACCACGGGTCGGGGATTTTCATCGAAGCCGACCAGCCGCAGGTGTTGCGGAATGTCTGCGGCGGACTGAGCCTCTGGGAAATCCGGGAAGCGTGCCAAAATGCGCTCGATGAGCAGACGCTTGTCGACAAGTTCGACATCATCGGTTTCGACGTCTGCTATCTCGGATGGATTGAGACGGCATACGCGCTAAGGGATGTGGCGGACATTGTCATCGCGAGCGAGAACATGGAGCCCGGCGGCGGATGGGAGTACAGCGAGCCGCTCGGCAGCCTCCGCCACAGCATCGACACCTACACGGCCGAGGAGCTTGCGTACGATGTCGTCGAGTTCTACCTGAGCTCCTATACTCTGCCCGGGCACCCGTATCATATCCCTACCGACGAATGCACCCAGGCGGCGAGCTCTACATCTGAGCTTGTCGACAATGTGGTTCCCGCCCTTGATACGTTCGCGGAGGCGTGTATCGACATTCTGCCCGATTACCTTATCGAGCTCGATGAATGCCGGGACGCCACGAGCTGCTGGGGCACCGAAATCAGCGACATTGGGCATTTCGCGCAGGAATGCGCGCAGCATGCAGGACTTCCACGGCCTGTCAGGAACGCGGCGCAGGATGTCGTCGATGCGGTCGAAGGCGCGATGATCCATCACGGTCACAACGCCGGAGTACCGGAAGGCGAATCCGGCTGGAAGATCTGGTTCCCGTCCGATATCTCGGAAGCCGATCCCAACCGCATCGAGCAGTACTTCGATCCGGGATGCCTGGGCTTCGGCGACACGAAATGGGACGAGTTCCTGAGGGCGTTCTGCGACGACACACCGGCGACGCCCGCTCCTTGACAGGTAACCCACCGCTTGCGCCACAGACGGATGAACGGTATCTTTCCTGCCGCGAGGTTACAAAGCATGCTCAAGAGACTTGCCGTTCCGATCATTCTCTCGGTGCTCGTAGGGCTATCGGCTCCGTTCAGCGCATCCGCGCAGGATCAGACGAAGCTCGACGAGTTTACCGTGCTCATGGAGTACATGATCGACAAGATCACCGCCTTCGAGGCGGCCTACAATCCCACGCTCGCGGGCAGCATCGCGCGAACCCGGCGTCTGGAGAACTACAGCGAGAACATCGACGAGATTCAGTCAATGGCGGCGCGGGCATCGGGTCGGTCCGACAGCAACTCAATGAAGCTCTGGATTCTCACCGAGGCGTCGCGCTCGATGGATCCCTCCAGCGCGGAGTATCTCGCGATACTGGAAGAGCTCTGGGTACGCTCCGTAGTCCTCGAATGCGCCCTGAGGGGGATAACACCGGACGTGGTGAAGGACTATGTGCAGCGTGAGGCGGCAAGCTTCGTCGCGAATCGAGGCAACTTCACCCGTCCCGACTTCGATGAGTCCACCCTTGCCGCCGAGGACCACATACGGATCTACTTCAGCGGTTTCGGACTTGTCGTTCTCGTACACATGGAAGGCGGTGTTGAGAAGGCAGCGGAGCTTTACGAGGAGTCGTCCGAATTGAGGGGCTACTTCGGAAACCAGCTTGTCTTTCGAGGCATGGACCTGGACATGGACGGTCTTCCGCTGCTCGAAGCGGTTCTGTTCGACCCGGAGATAAGTCCGGCGACGGGCGAGTTCTATTACGGGATGATCGCGGGGAAACTGATCGGCCCCGGCGGGCAGTTCGGGAATGAAGTAGAGGTGAGCGACGGCTGGCGGACCACGATCGCCGAATGGGTCTACCAGTACATACAGACCCCGGAGCGACTCGATGCGAGACGTGAGATGGAGTTCTATGGCGTGCAGTTCGACGCGAGCGATCTTGGGCCCGAGTCGCTTCTCGGACTTCTCGGGCCGCTCGCGCGTCCGAAAATCACGAGTCTCCTGGTCGCGGACGACTTCATGCTCAATGTGTGCGGACTCGAAGCGCTCAGGTGGTTCGACATGCAGGCGTATCCCGACGATTCGGCACTGTTGTTCTCCGTAGCGGAGCCGATCATGGCGTCGCCGGATTTCACTCTAGCCGTTCTCGCGAAGGAGGCGTTCGATGCCGACGCTCGCTACACGGGCGAGCCGTATTCCGCGGCCAGACGCGAGCGCCTTCATGACAACATCCCCGCCTTGTGCGACCTGATGAATCGCGCGCTTGATCATCCGGGAGTGGAATACCTCTCGAGCACTGCGTGGCTCGACATCTACGCCGAGGGAACGCTTGTCGATGAGCTCGAGGACTGCATGCCGATGGTCGCGCAGGTGATCGTCTCCGACTGGACAAGGAGACAGGAGGGGGAAGAGGTGCTTGTGCCCGAGGGTGAGATTGAGCTGGTCACCCACTTCATCCCGACCCACACGGAGCATTTCGACACGACATCCGATGCGGTTCGGGGCTTTCTTGAGGACGAATTGAACAGCGGGCAGGTGAATCCGTTCAGGGTATGGGCTTACATTAACTACCTGACAGCCGCCACGGACAGCGGGATAATTCTTTCGGACGAGTGGATGACGACGCTGGTCCGGTTGGACAACTGGGCGAACGCCCAGCCCTCACTGATAA
>CAYLVL010000131.1:0-7746 GCA_964387135.1 uncultured Planctomycetota bacterium | reverse complement strand
GGACCGGTCCATGCAACCCGTACAACAAATGCGAGGACCATCCGGACGAGTTCGTCTACGGCGCGCCCGACGGTGTCAAGGACGGTGTGATTATCGTTCTCACCAACGGTTCCGAGGTCGAGAAGTTCATCAAGTAGTCGATCTCGATGAAAATAGCTTTCACTGCCTGTCAGTGGGCAAGTACATAATCTTCAACAAACGGAAGTGATAAGATGAAGCACAACACAGAACGTGGCTTCACGCTGATCGAGCTTCTGGTCGTCATTACGATCATCGGGATTCTCGCGGCTATCGCGCTCCCGAACTACATCAAGGCCAAGGACAAGGCCAAGGAGGCCGAGGTCAAGGCCAACTGTCACACCATTCAGATCGCCCTGGAGCGGTATGCTACGGACCATTCCGGCGTTTATCCGAACTACATCCTCGGTGGTGACACTCGCGGATGGGATGAGCGAAGCGGATGCCGTGCGCTTACCGCGCCGGACGATGAGGATCATAAGCCCCCGAGGGATCCCCTGATCCATTTCGCCTATGTCTACAGCTATCCGGACAACCCGTTCATCGACCCCGGCGAGGGCATCACGTCGGTCATTTCTTGGACCGGCGCGAGCCTGGACCTGGGCGACGGCGATGTCCGCTTCGGCTGGACCGGCGAGGTCATGGGGAACTGCCTTGATGACCCAAGGTTCCTGTTCACGGGTCCCAATCAGCCCACCAGGCTTCAGTGGACCCTGCTTCCGGTGCCTGCCGCTTATCTTGGCATCTTGAACAACCAAAGCCCGAACTCATTCTACTGCATGGGCGGGTTGCCCCAGTGGGTGCGAGAAGGTCACGGATTGAGCGACCCCGATGCGGGTTCAATCAAGGCCTTCTGGCCCGGGCAGTTTTTCTATCGATGCGGTGGCGACTTCTTCGTTGCCAACCCGATCAACGTGAGTGGGGCCGAGTACGAATGGATCTGGGGATGGCCCTACATGCGTGTCAACAAGTACATTCTTGGTGGCTATGGATCGCCACGAACCGATGGCATGGATGTCATCAGGTTGACTACCTATGATGGTCAAGCGGCCAGTACTCAGGGCAGCGCCATCATGGGTTACATCAGCGGGAACTTCTACCAGGACCACAGCAGCGAGGATAGAAAAGAGCAGTACAGCCATCCTGATTTCGACATTCAGGTGACTTACTCCAATCCCGAGGTCTTCGGTGGCGGCGAGCGAGGCCTCATGCCTCAGTTCCCCTATTACACCGCAGGCAGCCGTGGATGGATGTTCGGTGCGCCGGACGGTTTCCGGGATGGCGTCATTCTGGTCCTGACCAGCGGCTCCGACTCGGAGAAGTTCACCGAGTGGCAAGGCTAAGCTGAGCTTTCCGATTCTGCTCTGATATTCTTATTCAGGTCATAACGAGCTCAGACGAAGCCACACCAGGAATCTTTCCCCAGATAACCCCCCACTTGCCCACTGACAGCGATCGGCGCTCCCTTCGGGGGGCGCTTTTTTTGCCCGCATCAGCGGCTTGCCAGCCCCTTATCGGCGATGTCCTGGCAATGGTCGGTGTCTGCTCATTGCCGATTGCTCCCCACCGCTTTTTCGCGAGTCAACCCCCGATCCTCCCGAACTTCTCTGGTGTGCGGGAATCATAACCTACGAGAAGCAGATCTCTGGATCAGGCCGGCAGTGCCTGGGGCATGAGGGGCTCTTTCGACTTCTGGCCCGGCAATTTTTTCTACAAGGCTGCCAGCGACCGGATTATGAGCCGTCACGGTTTCACGACCCCGGTGCCCAACACCAACATGGGCGGTCACTACAATCGCTACATGCCCGACGCGCACGGGTCGCACCGTACCCAGGGAAGTGACGTCATCCAGGCCCGTCAGATCACAGGTGTCCCCGCAGACGCCACCAACAGGCGTTCATAAAGGAGTACACCCTAACGTGCAGGCGTGTTGTGGGGCGCCTTCCGAGACTGTGGACGGAAGGCGCCTCCGGCGTTAGTCGCCGTAGCAAAAAAAATTTGCCTTTTTCACCGGAAGATCGTGCTTATCATGAAACCCATGGACGAGTTAACCGGTCTTACAAGATGCGAGTCCTGGAATCGGGAACAAGTGCAGCCGGAATAGCACTGTCCGCACCTTCGAGATGGACGGAGCCAGGCGGAGGGCTCGTGGTGGGAAAGGACTCCGTCCAACGATTCACGCTTCGCCCCCGGCAACCCCGGGGGCATTTATCGTGAAAAAAAGCGCCTCTGTAGAGACGCTGTTTCCGTTAAACCTGGCGTTTCGATGTCACTGCGCGACTTGCGCGAAGTCGTGCGTGAACTTGTACCGCTCCTTCGGGTCCTTGTTCAGGCACTGCATGCAGATTTCCGCAAGGTACTCCTCGGCTTTCGGGTTGAACTCCAGAACCGGTGTCGGCTCTTCCTCGCGGATCATCCGGATAAGTTCACCCTCGTCCTTGGCGTTGAACGGAAGACGCCCGGTGAGCATGCGGTAGAGGATAACTCCCGCGGCCCAGACATCGCTCGCAGGCTCCGGCTTGCCGTCGAGCTGCTCGGGCGGCATGTAATACAGGGTGCCGGCGCGCAGCGATTTCGGATCGAGCTTGTCCATGTAGTTGGCGAACCCGAAATCGGTAAGCTTCAGGTGTCCCGAGCGGTTGTCCACGATGAAGTTCGCGGGCTTGATGTCGCGATGGACGATGTTCTTCCCACGGAAGTACTCGAGAACCGCGAAAATCTGCGAGATGATTCTCTCCGTTGTCTTGACCGGAAGAGGCTGAAAGGCTGCCAGGTCGATGATCTCCTCGAGGTCTTTGCCCTCGAGAATCTCCATCACGAAGAAAAAGATGTTGTGCAGACGGTTGAACTCGATGGAGTAGACCTTGACGATGTTCGGGTGATCGAGTTCCATGAGGAACTCGGCTTCCGCCATCTGTTTCTTGTAGGACTTCTGCTGGTCGGTGGGGATTTTCAGGGCGACCAGTTGCCCGGGACGACCGCTTATCCCTTCCAGGTCCTCCGCCGCGTATACTACCGCATAAGCCCCCTTCCCCAACTGATACTTGACCCCAAACTCGTTCAACTTCTGGTTGAGATACGACTTCGGCTGCATTTCGGCAAAAAAAACTCCTTACGCAAGGGTTTTCCCGGTTCAACCCCAACCTGGTAGTATAACAGGATTGGAGATGATCGACAACACAATATGAAGCTACTGAATCATGGCAACAAAGGGTATTCCGGCCTTTCCCAATCATTCTCCTCAGACTATATGTCAGGGGTCTGACGACTGATTCTGTTCATTCTGCCCGGTAATGAATTCGATCAGTTCGGAATACCTGCTTCGTATCAGCTCATTGCCCGGATCGATTCTCAGAGCGGACTCAAGCTCCCGGATGGCTGATTCGATGTCGCCCTCTTCGAGATAGATCTCTGCAAGATATGAATGATACGAGCTTTTCGCCGGATTGTGCTCGATCAGCTCTATGAGTGTCTGTCTGGCCAGTTCCAGGTCGCCTGCCTCGAACAGGTTGAACGCCAGCAGTTCCTCGGGCGACAGGGCGCGCTCGCCGGGCGAGTAGTCGGGTGAAAACTGGAGGCAGAGCGACGCGAACTCCGCCGCCCGGCTGAACCGTCTTTCGTGAGAGAAATAAACGGCCAGGTTGTAGCATGCGGCGGCGTAACGTTCATAAATTTCCGTCTCGAATGGAGTCAGACCCTCGCGACACACGTTAAGAAGCGAGCGATACAGGTAATTATCATCGGGTACACTCGCGCGAGGGTAGTCGCCGGTATGAACATCATCGTCCCACTCCAGCTCCAGCACGGGACCGTCGAGCACCATATGTACCGGCACTTCCTGGAGAAGAGATGTGAGGGCTGGGGTCCAGACGGTCATCCAGAAACGATGCGTGGTCCGATTCTGCCTGAGGAGCGCTTCCAGCATCCTTACCCTAAGCTCATCGCCCGAGTATTGCCGCCTCAGAGCAGGATCATCGGGAAGCACGATATCCGGGTGGTATCGCTTGAGATCGTCCCAGAACCAGCTTTGCACCACTCCAAGAGCGTCAAGACCTACGTACGCGACTTCCTTCTGATCGCCCTCGATCCATATCCAGTACCAGAAAAGAAAGATCTCGTCGCCGCCCGTGATTACGAGACTCTTCTGAGGAGGATCGGGAAGGGTCACGAGGATGTCGTGAGAGTAGACATAACCCGCGATGTTGTCGCTCATGTCGCAGGCCTTGTAGTTCCGCGCGAATCCCGACCACGCTCCGACAAGCACGATCAATATTCCCACTCCCAGCACAAAGTGCCGGACAGCCGGAGCGGCGGATACGCTTCGGCGGACTATCTCGGAAACGCCGATGGCCACAAGCGCACCGAGCGCGATGTACCACGGGATGAAGTAGACCTCGAGGAAGAACATGCTCGGACGGTCGATCCCGGCGAAGTAGATGATGAACGTCGCTCCCATCAGGAAGAGAGAGACGGCTGTGGCGACGAGCGCGGGGTGATGGTCGGATTTTCGGAAGACAATGCCGAATCCGGCTATCGCGAGAAGGATGAGCGCCGGGAAGTACTGGATGAATGTCCAGTACAGGAAACTCAGCAGGATATCAAGGGATGTGACCAGGTTGCCGCTGATTGCCGCCTTCGCCTGTCGATACTCGGCGCGTGTAAGGACCTTCCAGAAGTTCTGCCAGTTGGACGGATCGCCCCAGTTCAGCGCCGGATCGCGTGAGGCCGCGATGGGCAGATAAAGGTAAGGAAGGAGTCCGAGCGCGAGGAAGAAGACTCCTTCCACAACCACCCGTAAAGGCGGCAGATACGATCGCCCGCTTTCCCTGTCAATCTGGAGCGCCAGGACCAGCATCGTGAGCCATAACGGGAAGAAGAACGCCGTCTCGTGATGGTTCGCGAGCGCAAGTCCCCAGATAATGCTTCCCCATCGTAAGAACACCAATCTTCCCCGCGATCCGGGCTTGCTCTCGTTCTGAATGATCGCCATGAGAACCATCAGGGCGGCGAGCAGGGCGTTAAGCGTGTAGACCTCCGCGATGCCGCACTGCGACCAGAAAGTCCGGCATGTCGCGACAAGCAATGCCCCGGCGAACGCAAGTATCGGCTGTCTGAGCAGCCTCAGGAGAATCAGGTAGACGACCCAGACGGTAATGGCTCCGAGGACGGCCGAGAAGAAGTTCGCCTGCCATGCGACCGGCTGGAGGAACATGCTGTCGGGCGCAAGCCATCCCAGGGGCAGTCTCATGAAGAGGGCCAGCGGAATGATGTAGGCCGGGTAGCCGGGAGGATGTGCGACTCCCCATTTTGACGCAGCGACAATCAGCTCGCCCGCGTCGCCGAAATAAATCACCGGGCACGTTGTGAAGTAGTAGAGGACAAGCGATGCTGCCAGCACAAGAAACCCGAATACTCGATCGAGAATCTTCCAGACCGGCAGGGGAGGCTTACCCACGGGTTCTGCCCCAGTTGACTCAACAACAGCGGTCGGCTGTTTCGGTTCTTTGACGGTCAGGTCGGTATTCTGAGGATCGTCGGGCATAAGGGCGATTTTGAGGGTATTCTACCGGGCGGGATAATCCGGCGCAAACATCGCATGGATTGTGCCATTGCCGGAATGTATACTTACATTGATCTTGAAGAAGAAGAAGGCGAAAAGCGCGGGAAAAGTCAAAACGGAAGTGTCCGGAAGGGCCGAGCGATACTCCGAATTCCTGGATGATGTCCGGCACGACAAGGGCATCTGGTTCATCATCTTCTTCGCTGTCGTACTCGCCTACCTCCTTCTGAATCAGGGCGGCAGTATCGACCTCCAGCGCTCGCCTCAATATGCGTTCCGGGCATTCGCGTTCGGCGGACTCGTGCTTTTCAGCATCATCGATCACCGTCGAATCAGAAAGGCACTCGGAGAAGTCAATCTCCTCGGAGTCCTCCCGATCGCCCTGATTCTCCTGCTGGTCGTCTCAAACATCGTCTCCATAAGACCGATCGAGACGGTCGAAGAGACGATGAATATCCTCGCTTACGCGTCCCTCGCTTTCCTCTGCTACGTCTACATCGATTCCCTCAGAAGGTTAAGGCAGTTCGTCGAGATTGCCTTTGTGGCGGGTTTCGTGATCGCCGCAATCGGCCTTTACATCTTCTACGGAGCCCTCTGGAGCAGGGGAGAGACCACCCCGCTGAGCAGCCTGTTCTACTGGCACAATCCATGCGCGGGCTTCCTTCTTCTTGTCTGTCCCACGATGCTGGCGCTGTACTATGCGCTCAGGCGGGGCTGGCACACATTCCTGATTCTCTACATTTTCTACTTCACCTTCACCGCGTTCGGACTCACTCTCTCGCGAGGCGGATGGCTGTCGGGATTCTGGCCGTTCCTGCTCATACCGTTCGTGCTTTCGCGCAGGAAGCTGATGGTGAGCTGGCGTCCGATAGTCCTCGTGGTGCTCTATTTTGCGTCCGCGGTGCCTTTCGTCATAAAAAAGCGTGGACAGTTCTTCCAGCCGATCATCGACCGGTGGAACCAGATGCGTCCCGATGATTACTCCGTCGTCGGGCGCTTCGAGTTCTGGGATATAGCATGGCGTGTCTTCCTCAAGCATCCCTGGGTGGGGATCGGATTCAACACGTTCGGCTACTACTACGTTCATTACCAGACCAATCCGCAGTACTACACCAAGGACCCGCACAACCTCTACCTCAGGTTCCTTGTCGAGGGCGGACTTATCGGGGCTGTCGTCATTATCGCGCTGCTGATCATAGTCGTCGGCCTGATTGTCAGGACGCTCAGGGTAGAGCCGGGGAAGATGCTTACTGTTTATCGTGTCGGGCTTCTCGCGGGGATCGGCGGCGAGCTAATGCACATGGCGCTCGATTTCGACTGGACCTTCCCGATTATCCCCATGCTGCTGGTCTGCCAGCTTGCCGTTGTCGCGAGAACGTTCAGGTACTCGAAAGCCGAGCAGGAGCTCCCGATCGAGCAATGGGAGCCTGATCTCGCCCTGGAATCCGGTCGGGTTGAAGGGGATGATGAGTCTCCGCGAAGAGGGATATTCATCAAGCTGCCCATCGTCTGGCAGGTGCTCGCTTTCATGCTGTTTTTTGTGAACACGATGGGTTACATATCCATGTCCCTTTACGAGAAGGGGCAGGACTTGATTGAAAGACAGGTTGAGATCGCCCAGACTCGGGCGGGTGAGGAAGCAGGGCAGTTGCAGCGCGAGTCGATGCGTGCCCGGACACAGGAAATCCCGACCCCCAGCGAGCTTTTTGGGCAGATGAGACAGGAGGTGCGTCAGGAGGGCATGCGTTACTGGGTCAGGAGCTTGAGCTTCAATCCGTGGAACTGGTATCCGCTGAAGGATCTCGTCACTGTCTATTACTACGGGGCGAGAGACCTTGTGGAATCCGGCTCCGAAAGGGATCCTGAGCCAATCCTCGGGCCGGGACTTCAATACGGCCGAAGGCTTCTCAGGGTCACGCCATACCGTGCGGCGAGCTACTACTATGTCGGTCAACTAGAGATAAACGCAGGCATTCTCAGGGGCGATCAGGAATTGAAGGATCGCGGACTCGAGAAGATGCTGCACTCAATCGAACTCGATCCGCAGAACATCCCGCAGTACTACCAGGGCATCGCGCAGTACTACCACGATGAAGGCAACTTCGAGGAGTCGATGAAGTTTCTTGACATCATCGAAGAGAAGTTCGTGCCGAGGTTCGACAACGGCG
>CAYLVL010000130.1:1512-7764 GCA_964387135.1 uncultured Planctomycetota bacterium | reverse complement strand
CACGGGAGGAGTGAAATCACTCTTGTAGTCGTAGCCGTCGTACTCGCAAATGACCCACATCTCCTGACCCTCGATGCCGTCGACTCCGTCGGACGGAATTTCGACATGATAGGTCGAGTAGTGATCACTGCCGCCGGTACCCATCATCTCCGCGGGAGACAGGGTATACTTCGAATCAAGGACCGTCGACTCGATGTAGATCTGCGACGGCTGTCCGGGCTCTTCATCCCAGTTCCAGACATGAATGTCGGCAATGAGCATTCCACCGTTGTTGCTATCGTCGACGTAGTACAGGTTCTCAGTAACGTCGACGCTGAACACCGGGCACTCCTCGGCGTTGGTCGGGTGATACTCGCTGGCCTCGCCGCCCCAGTTGGCGACAATCGCGTAGCCGTAGCTCACACCCTTGGAGTTGGGGAATCTGAGCATGTAGTTCCTCGTGTTCGTGCGCCCGGAGGAGAATACGCCGTGTCCGCTGGTGCTGTTGACGAAATCCCAGGCGCTGCCGGTTGCACTCAGATTGTCCGCGTAGTACTTGTACGGGTTAATCCGGCAGGTGGGGGTGTAGCCGCGACTGGCGAAATCGCCGGGGGTGTAACCCATCAGACCAGCCACCGTGAACTCCGCGGGATTGAACCATCGCGTGTATCCATCGGCGTTGAACATGAACTGGTCCGTGCCCAGTACCGGATAGCGCAACATGCCGGAGTACTTCATCGGCTTGGAGCCGTCGCCGATGAATACACCGTA
Source organism: uncultured Planctomycetota bacterium (assembly GCA_964387135.1). GTDB lineage: Bacteria > JAJVIF01 > JAJVIF01 > JAPKYR01 > JAPKYR01 > CAYLVL01. The sequence goes on along the minus strand of CAYLVL010000130.1, from coordinate 7,014 downwards.
CACATCATAGCCGTTGTACTGAGGCATACCCGGCAAAGGATGTGAGATCCCTACATCGATGTTGACATCAATGTAGTCCGGTCCCATCGGCGTCTCGTTGATCTTGAACTGAAGACCCATTGGATTCCCGTTGAGGAACGTGACCACGTTCGCAGCAAACATGGCGTCACGATTCAGTACCGCCTCAACAGTCTGGGTTTCGATGTCAATGTAGACATCGTAGTAACCCCACAGATGGGTCTGGGCCTGTCCCGTGTGACTTGATCCAGTAGTGACCCCCGGATCGGTGGTTGGCGCCACGGGACTGTCGCCTCCACCGGAGCAGCTCATCGCAAACATTGCGCTCATAAGCGCAACCACGATGAGCACCGTCCATCGATTCATATCAGCCTCCTTATCGGGTTATCGCCTTTCGTGCAGGCGTGATTCCTCAGAAAAGGTACTTGGAAAAAACCCAAAACAATATCAACTTTGCCGCTATAAAATGATAACCACTTTTTTCCTGCAATGCAAGAGAAAAATGAAAATCCCGTAAACTGCAATGCCCGGGACACACCGACCTCTCAACAAGGGTTGAAGCATGTATGCACTGGAATCCGCGCAACCGGTATCCCGATGCGGTTGATTCCCGGAACTCGCTGCGCCGGGAAGTCGACCAAGGCAGCCATATTTTCTTATAGGACACAATACAATGAATTCAATGGATTCCGCAGAGTCGCACGTGCAGCGTGATATTTTGAAAAATGGCGCGGATTATCCGCGCCGGGGCTCCAGGGATTGTATGCTTTCGTCCGCCCGTTACTTCGATTCCCCGCCCTTCCCGCTCTCTGTCCGCACCACCGGCGGCGGCTCATCGGCCTGCTCTTCTTCAGCCTCGACACCGTCGATGAATCTCCGCCGGCAACTCCCCGCTTCCGTCGAGTCCGACTCGAAATTGTAGCCTTCCTCGATCAGTGCCGTCAGCGTCTCCCAGTCGGTCTCAAGGCCGGCATGACCCTCGCCGCTGATCTCCACTATATAGTGATCCTGCTCGGGGAACGTGTTGTGCAGGAGGTACAGACCGTCCAGCAGCTGCTTGCTCTCCGATATACCGGGTCGGGGCGCGAGTTGAACGCGTATCGCGCTTGACGCTCCCTTGCTCTTCTCAAGTTCCTCGATCTCCAGTCCCTGCCCCTCGTACATGCCGTCTATCTGCTCCAGCACGTAATCCGAAACCGGGATCCAGTTCACGGGAGCCGACCCGTCGCCGCCCGAAGATCGGAAAAAGGGCGTCCCCTCGGCAGTTGCCTCATCCGCGGTCTCATCTCCGGACCCGCCCTTCGACGTGCAGCCCGTCATCGAGGTCTGGACCAGGCAGGCCACACAAAGCAGCGCTATGATCGCCGCGATCGTTATTCTATGCCCGTTCATTGTAGTTCCTCCATTCATCGTCTTTTCTTTGCTCCCTGTTCTATAACTGGATGCCGGGTCCGGGTTCGAGACCGGTATCCGAGTAACTGCCTTCGCTGTCGCCGTCGTCCATGTCGCCCGGCTGACTGTAATCCAGACCGCTCAGGGCCAGGTAGGGATTCACAATGCCGCTGCCAAGCTCCCCGGCGTAGTCCGGATTCAGCTCGTAGACATCGTCCACGAATGCCGTGATGACCGAGACGGCAAGATCGTTCGTGAGATCGGGATCATGGGAAAACAGAAGCGCCACGCATCCGCTGACCAGCGGACATGCCATGCTGGTCCCGGACATGTAGGCGTATGCATCGTCAAAGCAGGTCGAGTAGATGCCCGTGCCGTACGCCGAGACATCCACCCATGTGCCGTAATTGCTGAAACTGGCTTTCTCGCCCGACTTGTTGATCGCCGCCACCGCCAGGACGTTATCGTGCGCCCCGGGATAGAACGGCTGGTTTGTATTCGAATTCGCCGCGGCCGCCACAAGAACCTTCCCGGCGTTCCACGCGCTGTTGATCGCCGACTGAAGCAGGCTGGACTCGTAGGTCGTGCCGATCGACATGTTGATGATCCTCACATCATCCTCGGCCGCAGCGTAGCTGATCGCGTCAATAATGCTGGAGAAAGTAGCGCCCGTGTCGCCGTTGGTCGGGAAAACACGCAAGGGCAGTATGGAAACGTTGTACGCGATGCCGCATGCGCCCTCACCGTTGAAAGCCTGCGCAGCGATAATCCCGGCCACATGGCTTCCGTGTCCGACATTCTGATCCGGCATCCCGTCCTGGTTGTTGTCCATACCGTCGCCCGGTGTCTCCCCGCCAAGACCGTCACCCCCGACTATGAAATCGGCCCCGGGAAGGACATTGCCCGCGAGATCGGGATGATCCCTGTCCGCCCCCGTGTCGATAACCGCCACTACCACGTCATGAGAGCCCGTCTCAATGTCCCACGCAAGCGGCGCGTCTATCTTCGGGAACTCGTGCTTCTTGCCGTATTCAGGATCGTCCGGGACCAGTGCCGGGTATGCCAGGTAATTCGGCTCGACTACATCGATCCGGGGATCCGCGGCGAGCTCGTTCCACGCCGATGCGAGATCCACGCTCGGATCGAATTTCAGCCTGAAAATCGCAACAGCCCCCGACAGCCTTTCGAGAACACGATAGTCCGGAGACGATCTCAGCTTGAAGACCTCGGTTAGCGCCTCGCCGTCCGCAAGCTTCACAAGGAGCTCGCCTGACGCCGCCGCTACCGTCTCGCCCGTCATCGGATTCGCGTACGCGGCCTCCCTGTCATACGGGATCGGCTCGCGCGGATTCATGTACCATTCATCAGACACATTGATCATCATTCCAAGTGCCGGACCCTGGTATCGGCCATCAGAAACCGGCCTGAAAACGAACTGGACCGGTCCGCCCGCTTGAGGCGCGACCCACTCGATGTACCTCTCGTCCGTCTCCACCGTGTAACCGATATCCTCGCCGTCCACTCTCCACGATCCTCCCGAGCACTGGGCTTCGAAAACACTGTCCGCGAAGTCCAGGCTGGGCTCGAAGTGAACGACATGCGCGCTTCCCGGAGCGACATCGCATCCGTACTGGTCCGGATCGACCATCACTCCGTCCATCCCGACACCGCCGGTGTTGAGATTGAGTATCGGAGGAGCGGCGGGATCGGCGGGCTCCCCGCCCGCGATCGGGTTGCCGCCGGAGCAGGCGGCTATAAAGACAAAAAGAAATACAACAAAAAGGAATATCGCTAAATGCGTCTTAGTCATGCTGTTACACCCCCGGAAAGGTGGCGGTGCAGGGTACGTGGCAGTTATCGTACCAAATAGCTTGTCATAGCATTAGATATATGCCGGCCCGCAGGCCGCTGGTGATGCGGGCGGCATTCCGCCGAAATCGAATCCGCAATAATATGATGTGCTATAAAACGCCAAATTGGCCGCGGGTGGGCCATTCTGTCCCCTCCCCCTCCCCCCTCATCTCCCCTAACTCCCCCTTGTCCCGCCGTTCTCTCCCGCATACCTCCTTTTCCGCTTTTTCAGGAAACCTTCTGGCTTTTTATTTCATCTATTGTGTAGAATGCAATCCACCCACCCGGTCCTGAACTTGGACGATCGGAGAATGTCTGATAAGTTGAGAAGAACGGGCAATAATAGAGGATCAGGCATTGAGAGACGGCAGGGATGAACTCTGGAAAAAAACAAATGACCGGCTTGAGATTCCTCTCCAGCATCGCGGCGATGGTTCTGACCGCGATACTCGCCATCGGCCCGGGACCGGCATATTCGCAAGAGCAGCCTGTCGAGGAGAAGCCCGACGGCGCCGACGGCCTCTCGATGGAGGTCAATCTCTGCTTCGGCCCCTTCATCCGGCAGGATTGCTATTTCCCGGTCAGGGTAACCATGGAAAACACCGGACGGGCACGTCGGGGACACCTGAGGATTGTCAGCCAGGACCCGTTGAATCCCCTAAGCGCTGTTTTCACCGCCGATTGCGACATACCGACCAACAGCCGCAAGGCCTATTTCCTCTACCCGTATTTCCTCAACATGGATCCCTCCCCGGCGATCAACGTCCAGTATGTCGAGGAAAATCCGGTACTCACCGAGACGATCGACCTGAGTATCCTCAGGGACGATGAGCGCCTATGGGTCGAGGTGGCCGACGAAGGCTCCGATTTCGTGTTCATGTCGGGCATCAAGCTGCCGCCCGCGTCGAGCTTCGCCGACATCTCGCGATTCGTTACCGAGGAAGCAGGCGGTCAGTACCTGAGCAGGCAGTACTGGGGCTACGGATCGCAGACCGGGCAGACCCTTCCTCTTCCCGAGCCTCAGCCCGCGATGGTGTGGTCGCGCCCGGAGAATCTCCCAGACCGTCCCGAGGGCTACGAGGGAATCGACGGAATGATTCTGAATACCCGCCGGTTCTATGAGATGTCCGAGGATCAGAAAGAAGCGCTTGCGAACTGGGTATTGTCGGGCGGCGCCGTTATTGTATGGCTTGGCGATGATCCCGCCCGCTATCAGGGCTCATTTCTTACCGGCGCGGTGGACGGAAGCGGACGACCCGGCGGCTCGGCAATTACCACGCCTCCGATCCGCGTGACTCTCCCGATGCTGCGTACCGTGCCGGGCTTCTCGGGGCGTCAGGAGGTTTCCGGTAGCTTCCCGGCGACCTATACCAGTCAGCCCGACGCGAGAACGCTTTTCGCCGAGGGCGATGTCCCCGTGCTGCAACACATCAGGTACGGTCGCGGCGACATTCTTCTTTCCAGCCTTGATCTTCGCTCCATCAAGTACAACGCGACCGTCGGTCTCGACAACTACCTCGCCTTCATGATGGGCTACCTCATCTCGATAGACGACAACATACCGAGGCTGATCAGGTTCGGCGGCACCACTTACCCGTACCGCTTCGCGTCGATTTACGAACAGGGCAATCCTTTCGTCGAAAGATCAATCTACAGTCTGCTCTACAACACCGACAACGTCCTTCAGTCGGAGCGGCTAACCGCCCTGCCGCCTCTCGAGTCGGTAGCGCTGTTCCTATTCGCCTACATAATCATTGTGGGCCCGGTCAACTACGTTATCCTCCTGCGACTGCGCAGGCGCGAATGGCTCTGGTACACGATACCGATGGTGGTCGCGGTCTTCGTTTTCATCTCCTATAGCTGGGCGCTTGGCACCAAGGGATCCAGGCTGCTCCTGACCCGCGTGAACCTGGTGGATGTTTTCCCCGAGGAGGATGCGGCATGGGAGAGGAGCTGGTTCGGGATTTTCTCTCCCGCCGCCCGTCACTACGATATCAGGCTAAAGGACGGGACCGGCCTGATCAGGCGGCTGGAGGTGCCGTCGGCGCAGTTCACCCCGTATCCAGGTTACGAGGAAGCTCCACCGCCTGAGGCGTTCACGCTCGTCCAGGATAACGACAGGGCCGAGCCGTATGTCGACGACGCCTACATCAGGATCTGGTCGGAGGCTCACTTCGAGAGCGAGGGCCCGGTTCGAAACCCGGGGACGGCATGGATCGAAAACGCCCGGGTCGCCGGCTC
>CAYLVL010000130.1:0-1502 GCA_964387135.1 uncultured Planctomycetota bacterium | reverse complement strand
CGCTGAACCTGTCTCTCGACGACGAGCTCGAGAATCCGTATCTCATGTATCGCGCCCAGGGCAGGTTCGCGGGGCAGGCGATCGATACAGGTCGACTCAGCCGGAATCCCGGGCTTGAGGGATCGGTCGATTTCGACCTGTTTCTCGACATGACATCGGCAACCCCGGCTCTGAGCGTGGAAACCGGCTTTACTACCTCGAAACAGCGAGCGCTGAGGAATACCCTCATCGAAGCACTTACCTTAAGACCCGCGGACAGCTGTTCGGACGAGCTGATCCTGGCAGGCTGGAGGTCGGGCGGAAGTGATCGGGAGCTCACCGAGCCGGGAATACGGTCGGTAATCGAGGAGACTCTCGTCCTGATTCATATACCGCTGGATTTGCACTCGAGCGATTTCTATCTCGAGGGCGCGACCGGAAGCATACTCGCGCTCCAGGCCGCCAACGCGCAAGCGGATTATTCCGGCAACCTTCTTCTCGAGAATGGGGAGATGCTTTACGCGGTGACCTTCCCGGTGGATTCGGCCCTCGGCAGACCGTCCAGGCTTAATGTCACCTGCGCTACGGACAAATCCGGAGTAAGAGCGAACCTGAGCGCTTTCGATCATAACGACGGCACCTGGTATTATGTTCGAAGGGCACATGCAACCGGCGATCAGCTCACCTTTACCGTTCAGGACCTCGACAATTATCTCGCTCCCGACGGCAGAACGCTCCTTCTCCGGCTCACCACGGACAGTGAGAATCCCGAGAATGCAATCTCGCTTAACGGCATTACAATCGATGCGCCGTGAATCCGATCAGATCACCCCGCCGGTTCTCACATTGGTGGGACGCATACTCGCGCGAGGGCCGTGGCTCATCGCCTTGTTCGTGATGCTCGCCTGCCTGCTTCCGTTCGCCGGGGGAACCCAGCCGTTCAGGGGTGACGCGACTCAGATCATCGATCCCTTCGGCTTCAGCCTTCTCTCCCCGGCACGTGGAGCGTTCGGACCGCACACCATGCTGGCACTTGCGGGTTTTCTCATTATCCCTTCTTCCCTGCTGCATTGGCGAGGCATCCTCGATGATGTCGAGCAGACCGGCATGAAGGGCGGATCGAGTCTGCCGCTTGCTTCGCTGGTGCTCTACAGCATCTTCCTCGCAGTATCCCTGCCGCTGATCGCACGGTCGGATGCTTTCCCGAACGCGAGCGCGATCATTGTGGGCATGCTCGATCTCGTCCTGCTTGCGGTATTGATGGCCTGGACAGTGGACTTCGCGATAGGTCTGACGGCTCGCGCCAGGCTCCGTCCGATTGTCGCATGGATCACCGCGGGCGCGCTGCATCTTGCCCGAAGCATGACCGACGCGTTCATTATCGCTCCGGATGCCCGCGAGATCGTGCAGGCCGACTGGACAGCCGTCGCATGGCATGCCGTCCTTGCAATCATCGCCATTACGCTTCACGCCCTGCCCGTTAAGTCGTCGAGCACCCGGACCGACGCCGCACGAGAATCCAA
>CAYLVL010000129.1:3660-7769 GCA_964387135.1 uncultured Planctomycetota bacterium | reverse complement strand
GCTGCAAAAGAACAGGTCGCTGGAATCCACGACGCTTATCGCCACCGCCTCGGCTGCATTTGCGGAGAGCGGGAAATCCTCGAAGCCGGTCGGGGGATCGGGATGGTATATGTTGGGTTCCCAGTGCGCCGCAACCGCATACTGGAATCGGATCACTCCGGGACGCGGCTTGCGCAGTATGTACCGCCGCCAGTTCGTGCTCCCGGCTGTGAATGTTCCTCTCAGGGCATACGGCAGCGTTAGTATCTTGTAAGGATCCTCCAGGCCGGGTTCGATGATGGCGTCGCAGAAGTACTTGTAGGGATTCAGCGTGCCGTTCGGGGTGTAGCTCGGGGCGCCCTGCACGGTGGGATAGTAGCCGAGCACCGGTTTAATCCTGCCCGCTGCCTCGAATTCCGGCGCGTTGAACCATCTCGTGTAACCGTCCGCATTGATCAGCCGGGTGTCCTCATCGCATGCCACCGACAGCGTGCAGGAGCCTTCGTAAACACCGCTCGTATCGCCGAGGAAGATCCCCATCACGTCGAAGCCGGTGTAGCGCGTCTGCCCCGGGAAGGGATGCTCAAGACCGATGTCCACGCTGATGTCCACGTAATCGTCGTGGACATCGCTATGTATGTTGTCCAGGTGGAGATGATGCGGCGGCTTCTCGGAGTAGCGGGTCACATTGCACGCGAAAAGCGCCGATCGCAGCGGGATTGACTGCATCGTGTTCTCTTCAGGATCAATGAAAATCTCCCACAGTCCCCATGGAACAACACTTGAGAAGGAGTCATGCGACCGCCCTTGCGCCATGTTTGGGAGGATTGGATCGCCCGCATTATCGTCACCGGGCATCGATGCGCACGACGCGATGAAGAGGATCAGGACAAGCGGTGGAAACGAGTGAATTCTTTTCATGACTGTTCTCCCAGGCAGGATAATACCAGGGCCATTCATAAGTTTACCACAATTAAATGGTGGAATTGGGCTACCCCCTGCCCGGCGATCGACGCTCTACTCCCCGATTATCGTCACGTCCAAGTTCCGGTCGCGCGGCCTTGTGTCGAAGTCGATGAATATCACCTGCTGCCACGTGCCCAGGTGCGGACCGCCTTTCCTTACGGGTACCGTTATGTCGGGTCCGATCACGCTGGAGCGCAGATGCGAGTGCCCGTTGTCGTCATGCCAGGTCTCGTGATGGAAATACTCTCCCCAGGGCGGACCGGGCGGCGTCGGCGGAATGTAGAGGTCCAGGCATTCCTTCAGGTCTCTCACCGCGCCGGGCTCGAACTCGGTCGCCGACAGCCCTCCGGTCGATCCGGGACAGAAAATGTGAGCGATGCCGTCCGATATCCCCGACTTCCTGATGCACTCCTGCAATGCCGGAGTGACATCGAGCACGTCGCTCCCGCCCTTCGTGGATAGTGAGATCGTGTCGGTGTATACGGCCATGTCTTCGGTCCTTGTATGTATTAGTCACTTCTGCCCTGCCCTCAACTGCTTCAGCGTGTCCACCGCTCGTCTCAGGTGCGGGATGAGAACCGATCCCCCCACGATCAAACCCACACTCATCGCCTCCCAGATCTCCTCGTCACCAAGTCCCGCCTCGACGCAGCGCTTCAGAATGATCTCGTTCATCGACTCGCGGTATTTCTCGAACTGCTCTATTCGATTGTCTTCGGGCATGGTTTTCTCGCCTATTCGGATTGCATCGATTGCTCCAGCCTCTTGATATGCGCGGCAAGCCTGCTTTCCGGGTTGCACATGAGGTAAAGGTAATAATCTTGAGCGAATTCGATCGCCAGCACCGGTTCGAGCCCATTTTCCATGCATCCATTATATAAAGGGCCTTCGAACGCCACCTTCGGCGTGAACGGTGACGCGGTGTTCGAGTTGATGATTACTAGATCCGGGTCTGACGAGATTACCCGGTCCGATACCGTCATTTTCTCCAATGCTATCGCCCGATCGTTCAGTCCGCCGGTATCGATAGTGGTCCAGCGCGTGATGTAGGGAATCGCGCCAGCGTCGGGAACGGCCAGCACCATTTCCTCGCCCTGTGGATCGAACTCGGCAAGATGCCTGCCGATACGTATGTGCACCCTGCTCAGCGCTATGCCGTACTCCACCTTGTCCCGCACGCTCACAAGCGCGCTTGAGATCGTGCTCGCGCCCATCATCACGCATATCCCCAGCACGACGATTGATATCAGAAATCCGACCTTGGCTTCCGAGCCGACAATCCACGACTTCATCCAGCCGACAAGAAGCCCGATGCCGATCCCGGCAACGACAAACAGCATCGGCGCAACAGGGTACAGGAACCGAAACGTGAACGACATCGTGTGGTACGGAAACACGAAGAAGACGAGAAGCACCACTGTGCCGACAATCGCGGGTATGTGCTTCCGTCCAAGCCCGAGGATGCCGATCAGCATCGGTATCCCGAAAAACAGCAGCACGGTTCCAAGGAACCTGAGAACGAGCGGAAGCCCGTGAGGCGCGAGCGGATTGCCCTCCTCGCCGAAGACCATCTTCACGTACGCGGGCAGCGGCAGCGGGAGCGAGTAGTAGGCGAATCTCCAGATGTAGTAGACGATCCCGGGGAGCAGGTAGAAAAGCGCGAAAGCCTTCACGAACCCGATCCGCTTCTCCTTGGGGATGAGAAAGAAAATCGTCGGGGCCATGAACCACACTACGATATTGCCCTCGGGACGCGTGAGTCCGGTCAAAAGGCAGACAAGGGAGAACCAGAAAGCGCGACGGTGATCCGGTTTTTCGACAAGCATCGCGCTCAGGAGGAACAGAAGCGTCAGGAGGAACATGAACCACGGCGTTTCCATTCCCGAGACAGCATGCACGGCCGACGGATAGAATATGGCGACAAGAAAAACCGCGACCATACCGGGCCAGGTGCGATCGGCGGGCGAGAGGAAGCCGCACGAGTTCTGCGCAAAGATGTAGGCGACGATCATCGTGCCGATGGTGAGAAGGATGCCAGCGATTTTGGCAAACGGCACGACACCGATCCCGATCAGGTGGGGGATCGCCATCAGGAGCATCCACGTGAACGTCGTATAACCCTCGACAGGGGGCCGTCCGGCATTGAACGTGGGCCCGTAGCCCGATGCCAGGTTCTGCGAGTATCTGAACGTGATGTACGCGTCGTCCGCGATGAACGGCAGAAGCTCTATCGTGAAATAGATAAACGCTCCCGCCGAGATGATTGCCAGAACGACCAGAGCAAGAAACTCAATCGGGGTATGCGCGGATTGTCTCGCCTGCGAGTCCACGATTGATGATCGCACATTTTACACTTGCGGGCAGGCTCAATGCCAATCGCGGCTTATAGCGTTGCAGGCTTCAACCCCCGGCTGCCGGATTCATGACCCGACCGAGAAAGAGGATCGTGCCGGTCGGATTGTCGCGAATGAGAAAGATAAACGGGCGATCGACGATGAAGTCCACGATCTCCGATTCATCCGGACCGCCTCTGCCCGCGATCATAACAGCAGTTGCGGCGGCTGCTTCGGTGCCTTTCTCGTCGACGTTGACGAAAGCCTTGTGGATGACATCGTAGATGTAGAGCCAGTCGGTGCCGTCCATCCCGGAGAGATCGGCCACACCCTCCGTGAAGGCGTCCGACATGCCCAGGTCAACAAGCGTTTCCTTGAGGGAGAAGTGGCTCGAGTACTCGAATCTCGGCAGCCTGATGTAGACCATCCTCATCGAGAGGCCGTCGATGATGTCATTGACGCTTTCGGCGGTGAGTGATTCCTCGAACTCATGGAATCCGCCACTCCCGGGAAGCAGAATCACCATCGAGTTCTCGCCGCCGACATACTGAAGCTGACAGGCCTGCCATCCGTCGCCTTCGTTATAGGCGAAAGTCTCTATCTGGTCCATCGTCGGCACCGTAACCGTTCCGCCGTCGATCAGGTTGAACTCCCGATCCCAGGTCGTCTCCTCGTCGAATTCCTTTTGCCAGGTCGCCTTGAAGTAGATGGCGTTGACAAGCACGAGGCGCGTAAGCTCGTCGATCACACCCTCGGGGAGCAGATCCTGGATCTTGTCCATCGTCTCGTCCGCCACCCATGTGTTGATGATCTCCCTGCACAATTCGGGGC
>CAYLVL010000129.1:0-3650 GCA_964387135.1 uncultured Planctomycetota bacterium | reverse complement strand
AGCGCCTTCGGTATCGCCGACGAAGTCAACCTCCCTCAGCCCCGCGCCGTAGTTAAGAGCCAGAAGGTCGATGAAATCCTGGCGGAAGGGGTAGTCGTACTGTCCCCAGAGCGAATTGACAATGTGCATTTTCATCGCCTCCCCCGAGCCGTAGACATGCTCCGAGCGCTCGAGCAGCTCAAGGTCCAGCGCGTTATAGGCCGGATGCAGGCGATCCTGGGGCAGCGTGAAATGCATCGTGTCAGCCATCTGGGCTTCCGTGTTGCCCCGGGCGCCTGCGTAGGTCATCGCGAGGGCGAAGGAGATCGAGTAAGGCGAGTAGAAGAGGTTCTCGGCTTGATCGTCCTGTTCGAGAAGCGTGTGATAGACATCGAAGGCGAATTGAGAATTACCATCGATGATTTCTTCGACCTCCGCCTCAGTCACATCCGGGTTCATTTCGCGGCAGACATCGGATTCGGCGATGGTGAAGCCTTCGTCGCCGATCTCGGCGGCGGATGCACCGGATGGATGGCCAATCGGCATCAGCACCAGAACTACGAGGGAAAAGAGAAGGATTGAGAGCGATCGCATTGCGGACCTCCGTCCGGGGTATTAATCCCAAACCGGGAAAGAATGAGTCCCTGCATGTGAGACCAGAAGTATACCCTTATCAGTTCGAAAAATGCAGGATCGACCTACCTCGGGACAGGGATCCGGTCGATGATTCGCTGGATGATCTCGTCGGGGCGGATGCCTTCGATCTCGGCTTCGGGCCTGAGAAGAAGTCTGTGACGAAGAGTGGGGAATGCCAGCTCCTGCACATCGTCGGGGATGACGAAATCGCGCCCACGGCATGCCGCGAGGGTCTTGGAAGTCAGAAGAAGCATGATAGCGGCGCGGGGACTTGCTCCGAGCAGCAGGTCGTCCTGCTCGCGACTGGACCTGGCGATTTCGTTGACGTATTCGAGGATCGTGTCGTCCACACGGACCTTCCCAATTTCCTCCCTTACCACCTTGATGTCCTCGTGAGTCGCGACAGTCTCGATCCCGACCGCTTCGAGATCCTTCGACTGGAAGCCAGCATGGAAGCGCCTCAGGAGTTCGAGTTCCTCGTACTTGTCGGGATAATCGACGAGCAGCTTGAAGGTGAAGCGGTCGAGCTGGGCCTCCGGGAGGGGATAGGTGCCCTCGTACTCGATCGGGTTCATCGTCGCGAGAACTGTGAAGATCGGCGACAGTTCATAGTCGGTGCCCTCGATCGAGACACGCCGTTCCTCCATTGCTTCGAGCAGGGCCGCCTGGGTTTTCGGGGGAGTGCGGTTGATCTCGTCGGCCAGCACTATCTCGTTGAAGATAGGGCCTTTCTTGAGACGGAAATCCCCGAGCTGCTGGTCCCAGAGGACAGTGCCGATGACGTCGGAGGGCATCAGGTCGGGGGTGAACTGGATTCGGACGAACTCGGCGTGCAGGGTCATGGCAAGAGTGCGACCCATAAGGGTCTTGGCGATTCCCGGCACTCCTTCGAGGAGAACGTGCCCACCCGTAAGCCCGGCGACTATGAGGCCGGAAATTATCTCCTCCTGACCGACGACGGCTTTTGCCATCTCGGCGGAGATGCGGTCCATCAACTCGTGTGCAGTCGGCATGGGATGGATTGTAGCACACTAATATTCGATCTGAGAGGCGGCACGGAGCGAGTCATTCATCCCGGCCCGCGACAAACTTGAGAAGAAAGACATCCGCGCCTCCGCTTGACTCAATCTCGAGGATTTCATCGCCGGGAGCGGGATCGGCGGTCCGTGCAAACCAGCCGGTAACGTAGACATTGCCGGAGTCGTCAACGTGAACCCCTCTTCCTGCATCGCCATAACGTCAGTCCCGGCAGGCATAGGGAAATGCACCTGCAAGCGATGGATTGCAGAATCGAGTTGGCTGTCGTGCCGGTAAGAGTGAACTCAACGGCTGGGCGATGCGAAACCGATTTGAGGGTGTGTTTTGAGTTAAGGCGAATCCTACGTTGCACGTCCGGTCATTCGCTCGATTCGTTCCTTGGGGGTGACTATGGAGGAAACACGGACGCCGAAGTTTTCGTCGATTACGACCACTTCTCCCTTGGCGAACAGCTTGCCGTTTACCAGGAGGTCGACCGCCTCGCCTGCAAGCTTGTCGAGCTCCACGAGACTGCCGGGCACAAGCCCGAGAATTTCCTTCACGGAGAGCGTCTTTCTTCCCAGCTCGACGGCGATGTCAAGCGGCACATCAAGGATGAGATCGAGCCCTCTTGACTCTCCGGCCGGTGCGCGAGGCTGAAGCTCTTCAAATCGAGCCTTCGCGATCTCCACTCCGGCTTCCTTTCCAGGCGTAACAGCCGACTCCACAGCTTCCTGTTCAGCGGCTTCCTCGGGAGCGGCCGGCTCTTCGGACTGGGCCTCTTCCGCAGCCGGTTCTGCTTCCCCTGCCATCGGATGCTTCTCGAACATCTCGCCCAGCGACACTTCGGTCATAAGGAGACCCATCGGACCGCTGAGCTCTCCCAGTACGGCAGCGACAGGGATAGACCACGCATCGGCATCCGGCGCGATGCCCGCCTTGCTCTGGATTATCTCAGCCGGATCGCCCTCAACGAACTTAAGGTCGGCATGCTCGACCCCGATGCCGAACTCCTCCTTGAGCGATGTATCGAAGGCTCCGAGGATATTATTGAAGGCTTCGTTAAGCGCGCTGAGAAGGGCCTCATCAAGCTCTTCCGCGCCCTCCTGCCCCATCATCTTCTGGGAAATCCCGAGGGCGAGGGGATTGCCTATCCATCCGACGATGGCCTGCCTGCATAAGGCCGGCAGACTGAAGAAATAGATCGTGTTCTCCGCCTGAATGGAACTGATCAGCTCGCCCGACTTCCCCTGTCCGAAGGTTTCGGTACTGATCTGGGCTTGCTCCATGCCGACGAGCACGGGGACAATATTTTCTATCGCCCGGGTGAAGAGTGTCGCGATACGCTCAAGAAGGTTCTTTCTGGCTTCGTCCACGGTTTTCTCCTCTGAACCGCCGGATTCGGACATCATCTTTTCTATCTCATCCTGCGACAGGCCCATCTGCTAGTCCTCGCAGAAATCCATTATCTCGATTCCCCGGTGTCGACCTATGAGTCCGGGTCGGGCAAGGAAGCGAGGATTGGGATCGTTTCCGACATACACCTTGAAAAGGTCGTTCACCCTTGTCGGGAGTCTGACCACATCCCCGGGACTCAGATCGAGGATTTCCTTGACGCTCAGCTTCGCCCTGCCGATCTCCGCCTTGATATCCAGCATGGTCGGGCCGATGGTCTTAAGCACGACCTCCGCCCTGACCTCGTGCGCATCATCATCTTCCTTGGCCCGCCTGAAAAAGCGCTCGGTGGAAAGCTCCGCGAGTATCGGCTCAAGCAGAAGGTGAGGGAGGCACAATCCGACCATGCCGCGATTGTCCTCTATTTTCATCTCGAATGAGATGAAAAGGGTCATGTCGGAAGGCGGGACGATCTGGGTAAACTGCGGATTGTACTCGATTGCTTCGAGCCTCGGACTGACTTCGAGGAAGTCGCCCATCGAGTCCCTGAGAACTCTCAGCGCGTCTCCCACCACGTTGACCATCAACGCTTCCTCAATCTCGGTAAGCTCCCGTACCTGCGT
>CAYLVL010000128.1:4336-7770 GCA_964387135.1 uncultured Planctomycetota bacterium | reverse complement strand
CAGCTCGCTGCCGGCAACCTGACTCGGGTGCAGTGCGATGCCGCACCACGGACGTCTGACTCTGCCGTACTCGAGAATGTCCGCAACGCTTCGCTTGAGGAGATTGACGGGAACGCTGAAGCCGACATTCTCCCCTCCGAAACCCCATGTGTTGGTCCCGATCGCTTCTCCGTAGACATTCATGCAAGGCCCGCCGGAGTTCCCGTGGTTGATGGCGCTGTCGGTGTGGAACAGGTACTCCACCGCAGAGCCGTAGTCACGCGGCCCCACCCTTGAATAGTATTGCAGGTAGTTCTGAGCGAACACGTCGCGGTAGGTCCAGAAGGCCTGCTCGAAGTCGAAGATCTCGGCGATGACGCCCAGGTTGAGGTTGTAGAACTCGAGCCAGCTGTCGTGCAAGGCAATCCAGCTTCGATCAACCCATCCGGGATCGCCGCCGGGCGAACCGAACGTGGCGACTGTGTCACCAGGCAAGATGGCGGCACTGTCACCGAGCCTTACCGGATGAAATCTCTCGGCAGGCGCGTCGATCTTGATCACCGCGAGGTCCAGAGCCGGATCCGTTGCGACCACAGCGGCTCTCCAGCGGCCGTTCATGTACTCGCGGGTGTTGCCCTCGTCGCCGAAGAAGGCGACCTCAAGAGCGGGCGCTTCACCGGCGACGTGCATATTGGTGATGGCATGGCCCTCGCGGTCTATCACGTATCCCGATCCGCCGCCTCCCATCTCCCCGGCGAAAATGCCGCCGTTATAGACCTGCACGATGGAAGGAACGGTCTCATCGAAGAACCGTGATGCTCCCCGCTGAAGGTCCATCAACGGCTCTCTATCGTCCGCCGCTGCGGGTCCCGAGGAGGCCGCAATGGCCAGCCATCCGGCGATTACAGCCAGAAGAGCAAGCTTGGTAGGAGTCCTGAAGAAGTCTCTGAACATCTGCTTTCTCCAAAGCATTAATTTGGACGATCCTCAAGGATCGCCATGCCGACCCTTACCCGCACTAGTACGTAATATCCGATGAATACCTGCCAATGTCGTATGAATACGGACCGACCGCAATTCCGTAAATCTCGGTCCCGAAATAGCGCGTTACCTTCTCCGCCAGCGTTATCCTGGCGGGCGGCATCCCGTGCCTGTCCCGCTCGTACTCCACAATCACCTCGTCCCCGATTTCCTTGCCAAGAATGTACGAGTAGACGTCGAATATATTCTCGAATCTCCGGCCGTCAATGCGCATCAGGATGTCGCCCTCGCGCAATCCTGCCGCGTATGCGGGAGAATACGGGTTGATGGTGTAGATTTTCATCTCCGCCGGGGTGGTGTCAAACCATGCGGCCCCGGTATAGGGATCGGCGCCGAGATTCGCCTGGTACTTGTCCGAGAAAGAGGGCCTTCTCGGATGCAGGCATATCCCGCACCACGGCCTTCTAACCCGACCGTACTCGAGCATGCCGGCCACGCTTCTCTTCAGGAGATTACTGGGAACACTGAACCCCATGTTCTCGCCGCCGAATCCCCATGTGTTCGTGCCGACCGCCTCACCGTACGAATTCACACAGGGCCCGCCCGAGTTGCCGTGGTTGATTGCGCTGTCGGTATGGAACAGGTACTCGACCGCAGAGCCGTAGTCCCTGACACCGGCTCTCTGGATGTCGTACGATCCCATCCAGTAATAAAACATATAGCTTTCTTCGAAGTTGAGTACCTCGGAAATCACACCCAAGTTAAGGTTATAGAACTCAAGCCACGAATCCTGCCATGCAATCCAACTGCGATCGACCATGAAACCCGGGTCGCCCCCGGGAGTGCCGAAGGTCACAACGGCGTCGCCGGGCCTCATCAGCGCGCTGTCTCCCAGCCTTATCGGATGGAACTTCTCAGGCGGCGCATCAACCTTGAGCACCGCGAGATCGAGTGCCGGATCGAGCGCCAGAGGCTCGGCACGGTAGCGACCTTCCCTGTACTCGCGCGTCTCGCCTGCGTCCTCATAAAAGGCTATCTCGAAGACCTCGCTGCCTTCCGCGACATGGAAATTCGTGATCAAATGCCCCTCCCGGTCAATAATGTAACCCGATCCGGCCGCATTATCCATGTTCATGACCTGCACAATGGACGGCACGATTTCCGGGAAGAAATCCGATGCTCCTCGCTGAAGGTCCATGATCGCTTCTCTATCGTCCGCCACTGCGCGCTCTCCGGTAGCTGCAAAAACCAGCCATCCGGCGATGATCAACAGGATCATCACCCGGGTAGGTGTCTGATAAAAAGCATGCATTTCCAGCCTCCCGGCCTGTTCAGGCCACCTGACCTTTGATAAAAGCACGCTCTCCGTTCCCGCCCCTTTTCCACATCTTTATAAGATAGACCGGCAATGTCAGGGGTTCAAAATGTCCCTAACGCTCCGTCACCCGGCTCTATTCTTCTTCCTCTTCCTCGTCACGCTGTCCGGAGTACTCGATCACGATCTCGGCAATGTACGGATCCCAGACCGCATACTCCCGTCGCAGCCACTCAAGCGTGATCCTGTCTCCGATCCTGTATTTCTCGATTTCGTTGCGGAGCACGTCCATGTTGGTGACCGGGACTCCATTGAACTCAGTCAGGATATCCGCCTCCCTAAGACCGGCATCCCCCGCCGGCGAATCCTCATCTACGTAGATCACAAAAAGCGAGTTCCTGAGATCGATTCCGGTAAGGTCCTGGAAGAGATCCCTGTCTGAATCGGTGACCAGACCGTCGCCGTCCATGTCGCTGATGATCGAGTAGGCTCTCTCGATCTGGGGACTCATCTCCAAAAGGCGGAAACCGAACCACGGCCTGTGCATCTCTCCTTCATCAAGAATGGCCTCGACCACTTCCACCGCCACATCGATCGGGAGCGCGAAGTGAATCTCGGTCGCGTCCGGATAGGGAGCGATGTCGGTCATGATCGCGATAACCTCGCCGGCGGAGTTGACCACCACCCCGCCCCGGTTGCCCGGGTTCTGGGGAACGTTCACCTGGAAATACTGATTGGTGCTCTCCTCGATGGTCGCGAACTTGGGTCTCAGCGCGCTGATAACGCCGAAGTCATAACTTATGCGAGCGCGGGAAAGCCAGTTGTAGCCGAGGAACAGGATAGGCTCGCCCACGATCACATCGGAGGAGTCGCCGACAATCACCGGAACGGAATCATCCGGATCCACAAGTTTCATCTGGAGAACAGCGATGGATGTCGGACCATCGGTTCCTATCAGCTCCGCTTCGTAGGTTTTGCCGTTGGCCAGGCGCACAAGTATGTAGTCGGCTTCCAGGCTCGGCCTGCTTTCGGTACGGGAGAAATAGCGCGAAGGCTGATGGATAACAGCCGAGTACTCTGTGACGACAATGCCCTCCCGGTTATAGATGAAACCGGAGGCGAAGTCGCCCTCAACCACTACTTCTCTCGGGGCCCCGTC
>CAYLVL010000128.1:0-4326 GCA_964387135.1 uncultured Planctomycetota bacterium | reverse complement strand
CGTGAATGATTCTTGTGAAGCGGGTTTCAACAACCACGACGCTGGGCTCGATTCTCGCGCCCTGTGATTGCAGGAACTGCGAGAACTCCAGATCGTAACCCGGCGTTGCTCCCTGCTCGGCTGCGACGGGTATGCACATCACGGCAAGAAGGATACCCGCCAGGCTGATTGTGGAAAGAGGCAAGTGTAAACGCATGTGATTTCCGACCTCTTAGCTCGAAATCGTGCAAAGGCTAAAATACAATTTTTGCAGGGGCTTGAGCCCCCACGAAAATCGGCATTATATCACATCAAATATCCCCACGCCACAGTTCGGGTTCATCTGATGGAGCGACGGTAGCCTTCAAGCATCTCCAGGTTGGAAGCCACCATTTCCGCGCCGATCCCGTGGAAGCGATACTTTGACGTCAGCGGCGGAAGGTCCTTGACCATGCGCTGGTTTGTGACCTTCAGACCCGCGGGAACGAAGACTCCCCGGGGTACCGTGACATTCATCACGAGGCATCCCGGCTCCAGCACCACCCCCTGCTCGATCCGCGCCCAGAACACCAGGGCCTGCATTCCCACGAAGACGTCATCCCCGACATACGCGGGGCCGTGCAGAAGCGCCTGCGGGCAGATCGATACCCGCTGCCCGATATACAGCGAGTACTTCTCCGCGCCCACATCAACGATCCTCTGTGCGATCGGTGTGTCGTCCGATCTTGTCGGAAGATCTCTCAGCACCGCGCATTCCTGCACATTGCTCTCGCCGCCGATATGTATCGGCTCCTCGCTGTCACCCCGAACCACCGCACCCGCGGCGATAAACACCCGGCTTCCGACGATTACATTGCCGGTCACCACTCCCAGGGGATGGACGAAGGCGTCCGCCTCGATTCTCGGTCGCCATCTGCTGGGTGACCAGCTCGTGGGCGCGCTCGGTGTTTTGGTGAAATCGATATCCGGCGCCTGGGGCAACCGCGTGAATCCCCCGACTTCCGCCTGAGTCACCACGACCGGCTCGGCGCTGGTCGGAATCTCGGTTTGCGTTGGCTCAATCGTCGGGGATGCCGGGGGCGGTGTAAGATCGCCAAGGGTCAGGCGCTCCTTCCTGGCTGCGCCGAGCTGAATAGGCCCGCTCGAGCCAAGAAGCGAGCCTTTCATCTGCCCCATCCGTTTCTTCGGCGGCTCATCATGAATGCCTCCGATCAGGCTCTCGCTACTGGCGTTTTTCTCCTTGCCGTTCATGGACACGATCCTCCTCCCATTAGAGGACGAAACGAATGCCTTGTTGCAGTACCGACCAATACCGATTCTAGTCTTCCTCGTAAACCCACGCGTCGAAGTTCATGCTTCGCAACTGCTCCGCGACATCATCCGCTTCCTGCCTCGTGCCGAAGCTCCCGACCGTCACGCGGTACCTCACCTCGTCCTCGTCGGTGAAGGTCGACACGCTCGCGTTGAACCCGGCGGTGGTGAGGCTTTCCCATACACTTTCCGCGTTCTCCCGAACCGTGAAGGTCCCGACCTGGATTCGATAGCTGTTTCCGAGGTTGAAAATATTCGTCCGATCCCTTTCCTCACCGGTGCCCTCATTGGATTCAGGTTCTTCCGAGCCCGCAGCCTCAGCCTCGGCTCCGTCGCCGCCCCCTTCCAGATCGAGCGCCTCCTCCTCTTCGTCATCCAGAACCGTGATGTCAACCGACGGGTCCTCGCTCACATCACTGAATTCCTCTTCCTCCGGATCGGCCCATTCCCTCGGGAACGGATTCGTTCCGAACTCCTCCGAGTCGTAATCAAACGAGGATCGTCCGCCCGCCATCTCCAGAACGAATTCACCGTCACCCTCGCTGCCGGTAGTGTTGAGTTCCGGGAATCGACCCTCGATGTTGCTGCGCGTCAGCGCCATGATGTTCCGGCCCAGCTCCTTGCCGAGATACATGCTGGCTCCCATGCACAGGAGCACAAGCCCGAGAAGAATGATGCTTCTGGTGAGAAATCCGCTTGATGAACCCGACATTTCTTCATTCACCCCGTTTCCCTGTCGCCGACCGACATTTTTCAGACCACCTGCTTCCCGCTTGGGATCAATGCCCGCTCTTTCAGAATGGTTCCTACCGCTCCGACAAGATAAAGCGATCCCGTCACGAGAATCGTTCCGTCGGCAGGCGTCAGACTGGCAGCCGTCTCTACGGCTTCCAACATAGAATCCGCCTTACCAATCTGAATCTGACTGAATCCGTGGGTATTGTCAAGTCCATGCCGCAGTACTCGCGCCATGTCATCGGGATGATGACTCTCACCGCAGGGCAGTTCCACAAGCACAACGGCATTCGCGCACCTGACGATCGCATCGGCAATGCAGTGGAAATCCTTCGTTTTCTTCATGCCGAAGATAATCGTGCCCTGCCGTGATGTCTCGGCGGCGAACCTGCCAAGGATGCGCTCGAGGGCCGACGGATTATGCGCGCCGTCCAGAATCCACCGAGTGCCGTCCGCGAGGTCAAACCGCTCCCATCGCCCGGGAAGTCGAGCTTCCGCAAGGCCCTTTCTGATTGCGTCGGAATTAAGACCGTGGTGAAACAACTCGGACATGACATCCGTCGCCATGACCTCGAGCGATTGCAGCGCAAGCGACGCGTTTCCGGGCTGAAAAACACCGTCCAGCCCGAGCGTGAGATTTTCGAGATGCCCGACCGAGTTCAGGGCAACCTGCCATTGACTGTCCGACCGCGATTCAAGCTCAGGGCATGTTCCGGGCCCCACCGCCCTGAAGCCGACATCGTCTGAGACTGCTTTTACCACATCCATGACCTCTTTCGGATTGTCGCCGCAAACCAAAGTCGATCCCGGACGCACAACCGCAAGCTTCTCTCGCGCGATCGAATCGAGCGTGTCGCCGAGAAGCTCGGTGTGATCGTAACTGACCGATGTCAGGATCACCAGCAGCGAATCGACGGAGTTGACCGCATCAAGCCTACCCCCGAGACCGGCTTCCAGAAGCGCTACATCGACCCCGGCACGTCTCGCTGCGTCCAGGAATGCCGCGAAGACAAGCTCGAAATAGGTCGGACGATCTTTCCTCGTCCAGCCCCGATCCACCGCCTGCTTCACCGTCCACAGCGCGCTCGCGAATTCCTCCGGCGTGCTGTCGATACCGTGCAGTCGTATCCGCTCGGTCACCGACTCCAGGTGGGGCTTGATGTGACATGCCGTCCTGATACCATGCGCCCTGAGAAGCGAATCGAGAAACGCCGTCACCGATCCCTTGCCATTGGTGCCCACAATGGTGACGCACGGGAAGCTGCTCTCGGGATGGTCGAGGAGATCCAGCAGACTATCGATCCGCTCCAGCCCGTACTCGCTCTTTCCGGGCGGAGCGGTGTGGTTGAGATACGCTTCAGCTTCCTCAAATGTCCACATGTCCCTTCAGCCTTCCACCTCAAGTTCGCGAAGCGCCTGCTCCACCTGCCGCTCGACATCCTCCAGCGAGCCTGAAGTGTCGATCACGATATCGGCTTTCGACAGCTTCTCCTCGTCCGGCATCTGCATGCTAATCCTGGCAAGCACATCGTCGCGACTCGTGCCGTCCCGCTTTATTGTTCTTTCAATCCTGATTTCCTCGGGTGCGTAGCACAGCCAGATTTTGTCTACAGAGCCTTCACGTCCCGCCTCGAACAGGAGTGGTATAAGCAGGAAAATCCAATGATCATCGGACTCGCGAATTCGACGCTGATATTCCTCGACGATCGCGGGGTGGAGGATGCTTTCGAGAATGCTGAGTTTCTCCCGATCCGAAAAGACAATATCCGCTACCTTCTCTCGATCAAGGTCTCCCTCGTCGGTCAGGACTTCAGCACCAAGTGCACGTCCGATCTCATCCAGTACAGGCGATCCGGCCTCGGTCAGCTCACGAGCGATACGATCGCTGTCGATCACGGTATATCCGCGACGGGCCAGCATCCCGCCCACAGTGCTCTTGCCGGAGCCTATCCCGCCCGTCAATCCCACAGTTCTTGTCTTGCCGTTGTCGGACACTGAGAGTGAACAACTCCCTTGATCAAAAAAGACCCACCCGCAGGTGGGTCTCATATTAGCTGAGTGTTTGAATAATCGCCAACTTACCCGAGAGGAGTGCCGTCCATCTCCGAGCCAAGCTTGTTTTCTTCCATCTTCCCTTCCGTCTTCTCTTCCCCGCTTTTCTCTTCCTCAGTTTCAACCGGATTCTTCTCACCTGCTCCAGGCTCTTCCGCGACCTTCGTCTCCGGCTCCCCTTCAGCTTTCTCCACTACCGCAGCCTCGACCGGCTCCGATGTTTCCTCGACAGCCTGCTCAGCTTCATCA
>CAYLVL010000127.1:5326-7776 GCA_964387135.1 uncultured Planctomycetota bacterium | reverse complement strand
CCCCTACTCGGAAAGGCGGTCTTACGCTTGCAGTCGAAGCGGCGACCCCCCGATTGAGAGCCGTCATCAACAAGGACGTCACTGATGAAGACATCAACCGAGCCGTTGAGTCGGCGCTGGAATCGGACTGGGACCTGATCAAGCTCTACTTCATGATCGGACTGCCTACGGAGACCGACGATGATGTCCTCGCGATCACGGACATCGTGAAGCGCATAAGGTCGATAAATCGCAGACTCTTCAAGGAGGGCGGAACCCATGTCGGCAAGCTTCGTCTGAGAGTCAGCGTGTCGAGCTTCGTCCCGAAACCGCACACGCCTTTCCAGTGGGCCCCGATGGACACTCCAGAGAGTCTTGATCGCAAGCAGAAGATGCTGCTCGAGTTGAGAAGGATCAAGGGTGTCAATCTGAGCACGCACGATGTCGATGCGAGCTGGGTGGAGGGGATTCTCTCGCGGGGCGATCGGCGTCTGGCGGACGCAATCAGGCGGGCATACGGACTCGGCGCAAGGTTCGACGTGTGGAGCGATCGATGCCAAAGGTCGATCTGGGAACAGGCGCTTGACGAAACGGGATTGGACGCGGCGAGGTATCTTGGGGGGCGCGATATCGATGAAAATCTTCCCTGGGATCACCTTTCGTGCGGGGTCGATAAGGACTGGCTTCGCGAGGACTGGCTCAGGGCGTTCGACGAGATGACGCTGCCCGACTGCAATGAAACCGAATGTCATCGCTGCGGAATGCATTCCATCTACCCGAAATGTCGACCTGCAAGAAGATGATTAGACTTTGAGCCTTTTTGCTGTATACTAAAATAGGGATAGCTGATGTAGGAGACGGTCATGGTCTCGAGCGAGACCCTGAAAGATCTGGCCCTGGAAGCCGGCTTCGACCTTGTCGGGTTCACCAGCCCTCCAACCGGGGAGGAGACGTTCGAGTACAACCTTCTGATAGATGACGGGGAGGTTAAGGACATCGGAGAGCACGATTCGTCTTCATGGAAAGGCCCGCTGGATATTCCCCATGAAACGCGGACGATAGTTGTTCTCGGTTTCAATCATTACCAGGAAGCGCCCAAGGAGCCTCCCGGCGACAACCAGGCAGTGCTGGCTCGATACATGACCGGCGCGTGCATGGCGCTGGCGACCCGCCTCCGCAAGTTCTACCGATCGCTCTCAATCCTCGGCATCCGGTCGCTCGGGCATCTTGATCCGACGGAGCTCGCGCTCAGATGGCTGGCATGTCGGGCGGGACTCGGCTGGATCGGCAAGAACACGATGATCCTGACGGAAGAGTTCGGCTCGTGGGTTACATGGTCGGCGGTTTTCCTTGCTCAGGAATTGCCCCCGGATTCCCCTTCCGACTATGCTGGCTGTCTTGACTGCGACGAATGCCTGAGGGCATGCCCCACATTCGCGCTTTACGAACCGTACAAACTCGACAGAACCAAATGCCTGACCTTCATCTCGGAGACGCTGAGTTCGCCGGACGCGGCATGGCCCATCCGGAACGCGAAGCAGGCGTTCGGTCGGCGAATCCTCGGCTGCGACATCTGCCAGGAAGTCTGCCCGCAGAACAGGCACGCTCAGAAACCCGGATCGCCCGACATCGCAAGCCTTCCGCTCCATGTCGATATCAACGAGCTTCTCGGTAAGGATGAGGATTCCTACGACAGCCGCTACCGCCTTCTGCTCTGGGGCATTCCGAGGAACCGCGTCGAGACCATGGTCCGCATAATGCTCTAGTTCTTAATCCCAGGCAAAAGTCGAGTTTCTAGAAGTAATTGCGCAGAAAATGGGCGCGATTGCTCACACCCATTACCCAAAGCCTTCGCCCCGCTCTAATTCGGACTTGCCATCGTCAGTCTTTCTTCTCCTCCGTCCATTTGGGCTTGAGCGATTCCTGCATCGCCCCAAGAGCTTTCGTCTCGGCGGCTGCTCTTCCTTGAGGAGTTCCTTAAAGCTTCGAACGCGGTACTTGTCGTCTTCGACGCCGATCGCGATGCCGAACTCGGGCACATAGGTTCCTCAAATCACGCACGGTCTGCCTTCGGAGATTTCCCTCTTGTCCAGCTCGTAGGCGAACCTGCAATGCTTGCGCGTGCGGTCGCAGCGGTCTTTTTCGGTGTGACAGTCGGAAGTCGTGTAGCAGAGGGTCGAGCGCCCAAGCAGATTGATCCCGATCTGGAGCATGCCCCAGTCGAACACCATTGGGCCGGACGGGCAGATTGCCTCGTGTACCGAGATCATGAATGCATAGCCGGTCATTCCGGCGACATCCGCTGGATCACAGTCCAAACCGAAGTTGAGTCTTGCTCCTCCATAAGGGAGAAAAGGGCGGGAATGATGGCACTATACAAATAGCAAGTCAGCAAGGAGGAGCCCGGCTAGCAGCCGGCGTTCCGGCCATCTGGAAGATGGCGTTCCGGCCATCTGGAAGATGGCGTTCCG
>CAYLVL010000127.1:591-5226 GCA_964387135.1 uncultured Planctomycetota bacterium | reverse complement strand
GAAGATGGCGTTCCGGCCATCTGGAAGATGGCGTTCCGGCCATCTGGAAGATGGCGTTCCGGCCATCTGGAAGATGGCATACCGAGTGCGCATTTTTCTTTGGAAATGGTGTCAGGTTTTTGCTATTGCGAGCGTTCTTCTATTAGAAGCCAAACAGGCAAGAAGCAAGCATTTTGAGGAAGAAAGGAGTGTCATCTGCCAGCATGTCTCAGAAACCACCCATTAATGGGCACCCTCATCATTCTAAGCATCTTTGGAACGCTGGCTTCAAGCCGGCAGGAACGCCCGCCTCCGGCGGGCCGGAACGCCACCTGCCAGGTGGCCGGACCGCAGGCTTCCAGCCTGCACCGAATCATGCCGTTCTGCGTACCCGGGGCTATCTCCCTCACTATGAAATCGACGGCGCCACTTACTTCGTCACCTTTCATTTGGCCGACTCGCTGCCATGCGCGGTCCTTAGAGAGTTGGTCGCGCAACGCGATGAGGCAATCAGCAGAATCCGACACCAGCACAAAGGAGCATTCGCTGCTGAAAAGCTCCGCATCATGGAGGCTCACAACTGCCGCATAGAGGAGTGGCTTCACAAGGGCATCGGTTCATGCCACCTGGCTGTTCCGGATGTAGCAGCAGTGGTTGCAGCGAGCCTGCGCTTCTTCGATGGGGAAAGGTACAAACTCGATGCATGGTGTGTGATGCCGAACCATGTGCATGTTGTCTTCTGCGCCTTCACGGGTTTCGGGTTGGATAAGATTCTGCATTCATGGAAATCGTACACGGCCAACAAAGCGAATCGAATTCTGGGCAGAAGCGAAACGTTTTGGGCGAGGGAGTATTACGATCGAGTAGTAAGAGATTGGGAGGATTACGAAGCGCGCGTGCAATATGTGCTTGATAATCCCAAGAAGGCCGGGCTGGAGGACTGGGAGTGGGTGTGGGTTGCGGGGATGGATGGTGAAGATTGAGGCCACCTGGAAGGTGGCGTTCCTGCCGGCTGGCAGCCGGCGTTCCGTGGTGCCTGAAGAATCAGCCCTCGGTATCGATGACCATCGTTCCGCCGTCATCGGTTGTGGGTGGGGATGGTGGGGTGTAGTTGAAGCTCTGTTCCTGCTTGACAAGCTGGCCCTGGCGAGCGATGTCCACCCGGGCCTCATAGAGCTCCACGGCCATTACATACAGGACGAAGCACAGCACCAGAACTATCAGTTCGCGCATACCTATTTTGGGCGCCATTTCATCTCACCCACCGTTCTCATCCCGCATCACCCTCTGTTCATGCCTCTCCGCCGTTTCACCCCCTTCACGCGCGCCTCTCTTCCTCCCTCCGATGTTCTGACTGAGCACTGAAAAGCCTGTTCCCGTAGAGCCGAATCAGTCCCGCCGTCAAGTCGGTCTATCGGTCGAATGAATACTCTATCAGTCTCTCGCAAAGCTCACCGAACTCTATCCCCGCCGCCCTCGCCGCATCGGGAAGCAGGCTCACTTCCGTCATCCCCGGGATCGTGTTGAACTCGAGAAAATGCGGTTTCATCTCGCCGTCGAACATGACTTCTCCCCGACCGCATCCCTTAAGCCCCATCAGCCGGTATGCCCGGAACGCCATCTCCTCCGCCTCCCTGACCCTCTCCGGATCGATGTCAGGCGGGATGATGTGATGGCTCATGCCCGGCGTGTACTTCGCCTCATAGTCGTAAATCCCCTTCTCCGAGATGATCTCGATTGTCGGAAGCACAATCGGCTTGCCGTTGCCGATAATGCTGATCGTTACCTCGGGACCGGGAAGGCACTCCTCAACAAGCGCCTGGGGTGAGTACCTGAGAGCCTCCTCTACCGCTTCTTCCAGAGCGTCCTCTTCCATCACCCTCGACAACCCGACCGAGCTGCCCGCCTGGGTGGGTTTGACGATCAGGGGAAGCTTGACATCCTGCTCCTCAAGCTCGTGCATTGCCCGGGGAAGCTCCTCAACAGTTGAAAGGAGCGTCGCTCTCGGCATGCGGATTCCGTGGCCTGCAAGGAACTCCCTCGATCTCGCCTTGTCGATCGCCAGCGCGCTTCCTAAAACGTCGCTTCCGGTGTAGGGCAGGTCCATTACTTCGAGCATTCCCTGGACAGTCCCGTCCTCGCCGGGACGTCCGTGCAAGGCGATAAACACGACATCCGGGCGCATCCGCATGAGAGTCGAGTAGGCTTTGATGTCGAGATCTACCTCAGTGACCTCGAATCCGCGACCCTTCAGCGCGTTCGCTACCGCCCTTCCTGAGACAAGGCTGATTTCCCGCTCCGAGGAGGGGCCCCCCATTAACACCGCGACATTGTGGGCTTTCTTAATCATGCCTGCGGAAACGCGTGCGCGCTCATCCCGTCTGCACATGATACAGGGGCTGCTCTTCGGGCCAGAGCGTCGGATCTCCGGCAAGGGCTTCGGCAACCTTGTGCACATCTCCCGCGCCAAGCGTGATGATCAGGTCGCCCGGACGGACCTCGGATTTGAGTCTCTGGATTACGGCGTCCAGGTCCCTGAGCTCGTGCACCTCAACCGCCGAGTTCCCATGACGCTTGATCGCTTCCACAATCAGTCTGCTCGATACGTTCTCAATAGGATTCTCGCCCGCCGAGTAGATGTCGGTCACGAACACCTCGTCCGCGGCGTCGAACGCCCGACCGTACTCCTCGTGCAGGAAATGAGTGCGGGTGTATCTGTGCGGCTGGAAAACCGCGATTATTCGTCTGTCGGTGCTGGCGCGCGCACCCGACAGCGTGGCCCGAACTTCTGTCGGGTGATGCGCGTAGTCATCCACAATCATGAAACCGTTGTTCTTGTGGACCTCGAATCGTCTTGATATTCCCCTGTACTCCTGAAGGCCGGCCTTGATGTGCTCGAAATCGATTCCCAGCGACAGCGCGACAGCCGCCGCCGCGATCGCGTTTTCGACATTGAAACGTCCCGGCGCGTGAAGCGTCACATCGCCGAGCCTTTTCCCCTTCCAGAGAAGCTCGAATGTGCACGAGAAATCGCGGTCCTCGAGATTCCTCGCCATGCAATCCGCAGGATGGTCGATTCCGAAAGTTACCAGCCTCTTGCCGAACAGGGGCCCGAGATCCGCTACCCCGCTGTCGTCCGCCGAGATAACACCAAAGCCCTTGCTGGGAAGCTTCTCGAGGAACCTGCGGAAGCTCTTCAGGAGCCTTTTCCGGTCGCGGTAGTGATCCATGTGATCGTGGTCGATGTTGGTGATGACCGCGACTTCGGGATTGAGTTTCAGGAAGCTCTCGTCGGATTCATCAGCCTCGCTGACGAAAAAGTCGCCGAAGCCGAATTTGGCATTGGCCTTGTACTTGGGGACAATCGCGCCGACATACGCACTGGGGTCCCAACCGGCGGCCTCGAGGATGTAGGCAAGCATGGCTGTGGTGGTGGACTTGCCGTGAGTGCCGCTTACAGCGATTCCCCGCTGGGCGTCCATGAGAATCGCCAGCATCTCGCCGCGATGAATGACCGGCACTCCCAGCGCTTTCGCGGCCAGAATCTCGGGATTGTCCTTTCGGATGGAAGATGAGACTACGAGGCAATCGCAGTTGCGGATGTTCTCCGCCATGTGGCCGACACGGACATCGATGCCGAGATTGCGAAGATCGCCAATGATGCGTCCGGCCTTGATGTCGGAGCCGGTTACGCGGTAGCCGAGAGAGACCAGCATTCGCGCGAGAGCGCTCATTCCGATCCCGCCGATGCCTACCATATGTATGTGCTCGCAGTTTCTCATTGACGCTTTGGTGTCTTTCGCCGGTGTTAATGGGCAAAGAACACTTGCCGCCCTGTCATTTCCATGCAGGTATCGTGCCGATTCGCAATGTTTTGCCTCAGAATGCCCGGAGTCAATCCAATTCATTTGCACCTTGTCCCGGTCGATGGTTCAAGCCGCCATTTCAAGCGGGTAAGAGCGGTGAGTGGTCGGTTCCCGTATTAAGCTGTATTAGAATCGATTAAGGAGACAGGCTTTTGACCTTGCTGAGACAGATGTGGCAAATGTCCCACAGAAGGTGCGATTGAAGCTCTAATGTGGCAGCAGATACACGGCAAGTGGGGGAATACCAGGCACAAAAAAACGATCAGGAAAGCGGTTTCGCGGTGCAATAATATAGCAGGTTATATTATGTCTTTCTCTTGATGGAGCGCCATATTCGTGGTATAATGAGCTCAACCATGGTTAGCCCCGCGAAGGGAGGCTATTTAGATGTTAACATGCAAGTTACGGCATACAATCCGTAGCCAACGCGGTCAGGGCCTCACGGAGTACGCGATGGTGCTGTCTATTGTCTCCATCGCTGCGGTTGCCACCGTGACTCTCTTCGGGGATATCATCATCAACACCTTCTACTCGATGATAAATAACGCCTTCCCGGAAGGCGAATAGATCAGCGAGATCTCTCCAATACCATACAACTCCATCGCGGCCCGACCGGCCGCGTTTTTCTTTCAGCTCGTTGCTTATAGCCTCCCTTTATTCTTTTTTGATACAATCCAAACGTCAAGGAGGATACCGTGAACTACGCTCTCATTCTCTCCGGCGGCAGCGGAACCAGACTATGGCCGCTATCGCGTCGTGCGCGCCCAAAGCACCTTGTTCCGCTTGCCGG
>CAYLVL010000127.1:0-581 GCA_964387135.1 uncultured Planctomycetota bacterium | reverse complement strand
AACAAGCCCCTTCTGGAGCAGACGCTCGATCGTCTCGATGGTCTTATCCCCCCGGAAAGAAGATACCTGATCACGATTCCCGAACAGGCGCCGATTGTCCGGGACAGCGCGAGGGGTCGTGCCGCTGGAATCATGATCGAGCCCGCCGGTCGCAATAATCTTTTTCCCATGGCTCTATCCACGAGGGTCATCGTCGAGAAGGACCCGCATGCTCGGATTGTGTTCCTTCCCGCAGACCATTCAATCGCCGATCCTCAGAAACTCAAGGAGGCGCTGGAGCTTGCGCTTGATGTGGCCGCGAAGGATTACATAGTCACGCTGGGCATTCCCACTCGTCATCCGGAGTCGAATTACGGCCATGTACAGAAAGGCGACGAGCTTCCCGGCTTTGAAAACGCCGCCTTTCCGGTCTGCGAGGTCCGAACTTTCAGGGAGAAGCCCCAGATGAAGGATGCCGAGGAATATCACGGCAGCGAGGACTGGTTCTGGAACGGCGGGATTTTCATTTACTCGGGCATGGCGATGATGGAGTTGATCTCGAGGCTTCAGCCTGAGCTGGACACCCTTGTGGAGCAGCTCGC
>CAYLVL010000126.1:0-7844 GCA_964387135.1 uncultured Planctomycetota bacterium | reverse complement strand
TTGCGAAAATCAGTTGCCTTCTCCTCGGGAGTATGCGGAGCGTGATCGGTGGCGATGCAATCGATGGTTCCGTCCGCGAGAGCCTCGATCAGGGACTCGCGATCCTCCTCGGTACCCAGCGGAGGATTCATCTTGCCGTTAGTGCCCAGATCGGGAACATCGCTCACGACAAACGCAAGGTGATGGGGCGTGACCTCGGCGGTGACATGCACGCCATCGGCTTTTCCCCTGCGGATGAAATCGACCGATTGCCTGCACGACACGTGGCAGAGGTGCAGGTGGCCTCCGGTCCTCCTCGCGAGACCGATATCGCGCTCGACCATCGCCGATTCCCTTCTCGGGTCCCAACCCGGGACTTCAAGCGACTCGGCGATCATGCCGGTTCGGATCATGCCTCTCAAGCCGATAGTAGGCTCCTCGGCGTGGCTTGCAATCGGGATCCCCACATCGCGACTGAATACGAGGGCTGATTTCATGAATACCGGAATCGCAACCGCCTGACCGTCATCGGTCAATCCCACCGCGCCCGCATCGTGCAGAGCCGAGAAATCGCTAAGCTCCCGCGACTCGATGTTGGATGACACCGCCCCGAGCACCCTAAGCTCGATCGGATCGTCGCGTGTAAGTTCGCGAACCAGATCCGGACTGTCGACAACCGGCGTGGTGTTGGGCATCTGGCAGACCGATGTGAATCCACCGGCGAGCGCCGCACGCGAGCCCGATTCAACGTTCTCCTTGTCGGTCTGTCCGGGAGTTCGGAAATGCACGTGGGGGTCGCAGAACGCAGGGAAGAGATACTTCCCGCCCGCGTCGATGATCCTGACATCGCCGACCGGCACCAGGTCCGGTCCTATATCGACAATCCTGTCATCTTTGATCAGAACCGCTCCCGGGGCGTCGAGATCCCGTGATGGATCGAAAAGGTGCGCATTTTTTATGAGAATGAAATTGTCCGTCGACATCATCCGGTCACTCCCGCCGACTACATGATACGCCTTCCGGACGATTCTCCATACCCCCCAGGCTTCAATCACTTCGATGATGCTCCCGCAGGTGCCTTATTCCAGTTATTGATAAGCCGGCTGACCCCGGTATAGACAAGGAACAGCGCGAAGATGACGGTAAGCACCTGTCCATCACGTATTTTCGCCAGCACATCGGCTGCCCATGAGCCGAGTATGGCCCCCGCCCATGCCCCGGGGATCATCCAGTAGGCCAGCTTCCATGCGATCTCACGCTGATCGCGATAATTCATCGTCGCGACAAACGCAGTGGGTATCATAGCGGTAAAGCTAGAGCCCTGGGCGAGGCACTGCTGAAGTCCGCCGAGAATGACGCCTGTCGGGACAAAAACAACTCCTCCTCCAACTCCGAAGAAGCCGGCGGTCAGACCGGCAAGGAAGCCGAAGCCCGTGGTTTCAAGGTAATCGACAAGGGTTCTGAGTTCGACCTCAGTGCAGGATTCGGCATTCGAGCCGAAAAGCGCTCTTATCAGGAGCCTGAGCGCGATGATGACAAGAAAGGCGGCGAACAGCTTCGCCAGCACCCGGTTGGAAAATCTCAGGGCAAGGCTCGACCCTGTCATGCTGCCGATTACGCCGCCGATGGCGAGAGGAACGGCAAAACCGAAGTCCATGTTCCCGAGTCGCCAATAGAGGAAAGTTGAAACGGGCGCCAACGCGAGGATAACCACAAGACTCGTTCCCTGGGCCTTTTTCTGGGCAAGGCCCCAGATGGTCAGGACGGGCACCATGATTATGCCGCCCCCGATCCCGATCAGCGATCCGCCGCTGCCTGCCGCGAGTCCTAAGAGCAGCGCCTGCCAGCACGGACGATGGAGACATTCCGGCATGTCTCTTGCAGATGATGTTTTTTTCTGATTGTTCTCTGTCGGTATCTCGTCGGGCTTCTGCATGTAGTTGCGCTCAATCCGCTATGTGCTTCCCTGCGCCCGCCGACAACAGCTATCGACAAGCGCCGCCTGTGCTATAATGCAGTCTTGATCACGAAGCAACAGGAGACAACAAAGATGAATATACCACGTCCCTCGTCGATGGCCATTGCGGGCCTTGCCTTGACGGCGATTCTGCTGCTCACTTCCTGCGGTCAGTTAAGGAACATCAAGGCCTCGATCGCCGGGACGGTCTACATAGACGGCAGACCGGTCGCATTCGGCACAGTGCAGGTTGTCAACGAAGCCGGCGTGGTGGTTGCCCAGGAGAGAACCACCTCAAGCGGTCACTATCAGATCAAGGACCTCGATCCCGGAACGTACAAGGTTGTGTACTTAAATGCAAGAGGAGTCCGATTCGGTCGGGAGACGATGATCGAAGTGCGTCGCGGCAGATTCGAGCAGGTGGACCTGGAGCTCTCGAGCACCGACAGGCTGCCGATTAACTGAACCCGGGCACTCAAGGAATCGACGGGTATTCATAGAGTGTTCATCTTCCCCCCTGCCACAGGGGCGTTTCCAGCATCTACTCTCCTGCTTGCCTACCGCCAATCGCGCTCATCGCTTCGCTCTGGCTTAAACGAATGTTGGCAAGAAGCCTGAGCACATCTTCTTCCATCACCGCGAGATCCTCGGGTGGTGCCGACAGCGTCAGGATATAGACATCCGGGTCCTTGACCGTGTAATAGACGCGGACGATGTAGTCGATATTATCCCCAAGCCTTTGTATCTCGCGGGCGTGAGTAACCTGCTGGATCCGTGTAAGTCGCCTGGTGAGATCGGGATCGCGACGAACCAGGAGTGTCACGAAGTAGTACCACCGACCATCGACCGTGATCTCGCTCGCATCCAGCATCCAGCGATGACATCCCGGCAGCCAGTTGTCGTCCTCGATCGATTCCCGCGCGAACATGGCGATGTCGTTCCGGATCGCGCCGCTGGTCAGGTGCACGCCGCGCAGCATGCCGAAGCTTATCTCGACCGGCCCGTCCCCGAGAATGAGAAACTGCCTCTGTATCGGCTCCTCGGGTCCGACAATTTCGAAAGGTCCGCGATCGAGGATGTAGAGAGAATAGGCGTCCCTGAGAATCGGCTCAGGCTCTTCCTTGGCCTCCTCCTTCTCGATGCATCCGGCCATCAATAGAGACGACAGGAGCAGCACAAACACAAATGGAGCGGCTGCCAACCGTAGCCTGCGTCGGGATAGGGACGTAAAACCTGTCATGCGATGCGGTATCATACCACAGTCAGGTAATGGACAGTCGACTTAAAACGCGTCGTCAACCGTCACTGTGTGTTATACACTTGGTTAACCCGAATCGATATGGCCGAGGTTCAGAAAGACCTGCTGGAACGAGTACGTGGAGAGCTTGACTGGGACCGGATTCTCGAACGGAATCGCATGGTCCTCTGCGCACTGTCCGGCGGACCCGATTCGATTGCCCTGTGCGACCTTCTCCAGCGTCTTTCGGGCGATCTTGATTTCCTTCTCTCGGCGGCGCACCTGAACCACGGTATCCGGGGCGAAGAAGCCGATGAGGACGAGCGGTTCGTTCGGGAGTTCTGCGACACCAGGCGCATTCGGCTGGAAGTGGAAAAGGTCGATATCCCTCAGGAAGCATGCGGAAGCGGTGAGAGCATCGAAATGGCTGCACGGCGCGTGCGGTATGAGTTCCTCGGCAGGGCTGCCGCGAAGACGGAAGCCGGTGCGGTAGCGATCGGACACACCGCGGACGACCGTGTCGAGAATCTTCTGATGCGACTTCTAAGGGGCGCGGGCGGAAGAGGTCTCGGATCAATGCAGACGGTGCGAATTCAGGGTGGACTGACATTCATCCGTCCCCTTCTGACAACCTCCAAGCAGGAAATCCTTGATTACCTTGGGCTGCGCAGATTGCCCCACCGCATCGACATAACCAATCTCGATCTCAGCACCGATCGGGGTCGCATCCGGAATCACCTCCTGCCCGAGCTGATCCGACTTGCCGAGGATTCAGGATGGAGCGGTGTGTTCGAGTCGCTGGCCCGGTCGGCCGATCTTCTGGCGGAAGACGAGTCGCTGATTCAGGGCATCGTGGATGAACATCTGGCGGAGGTCCTCTTCGACGAGGAAGGAGGCTTGCACCTCCCTATCAGCAGTTTCGGCGCGCTGCCGTCGCCGATACTCGCAAGGCTCATCCTTTCATCAATCGAGAGACTGGACCCGGACCTCAGACCTGAGAGGGAACATATCGAGTGCATTATCGACATGCTCAGGGGCTCAAGAACGGGCGCGTGCGACATCCCCGGCGGAATCAGGGCGGAACCGTCGGGCGACGCGGTCATAGTCCGCTCCCCGATTGAGATTCAGCCGCCCGATCCCGTGGAGATCGCCGTCTCGGACCTGCCCGCGACGGCGGCATTCGGTTCCCGGCGGATCGAGATTATTCTCTCCGAGGGGGAGAAAACGCGAACCCAAACGGGTGTTGAGTCGTCCCAAGTTGGGGTGATAATCAGCGTACCTAAAGACTGCTCATCGATCGTCATCCGAAGCGCGCGTGCAGGCGACAGAATCGCGCCGCTGGGTATGGAAGGCAGGACGAAAAAGCTGTCGGACATTTTTATCGATCGGAAGGTCCCGCGACCTCGAAGACCCCTGGAACCCATAGTGGAATGCCGGCCATCGGGTGATATCATCGCCATTCCGGGATTGCGGATGATCTCGGAGGCTGTAAGGGTGGCTAAGGAGACCGAAAGAGTCATGAAAATAATGATGAAAGGACCGGTAGCGGCGAGTGGGGGGGTGTGATAGACTTGACAGGTTCGACCCAGCGCTTGACCTTCGCGACCGCGTCTCAGCGGTCGATACTATGAAAGGGCGGATAAAGCGCATTTAGGATGATAGTGGTCGACTAATCGGGTCAGTAAGAGCATGAGAACTTCACGTTGGAATTCATTTTCAGTAATAGCCGTACTCCTTGCGGTGGCGCTGGTCTGGACCATTCTGACCAGTCACACCAGGACGGAAGAGATACCGCTCACCGATTTTCTGAATGCAATTGACGGGCCGATGGGCACGCAGCTGGATTCGGTGGAGATTCACGAGGACGAGGGCTACATCCTCGGGAAAGCCATCAGGGGTACCACCTCGGTTCCCGCCGAGTTCAAGACGCGGTTCCCGATGGAATACGAGCAGACGATCGTCTCGATGCTTCACGAGCACGGCGTGAAGATGACGGTCAAGAGCCCGCCGTTCATCCTGACGGCCCTCTCACCGCTTCTGCTTCTGATAATACCGCTCGGGCTTTTCGCGCTTTTGTATTTCATTCTCTACAGGCAGGCGCAGTCGGCCGGCGGACAGGCTTTCACTTTCGGCAAATCCCGGGCGAAGATGCTCACCGACAACCGTCCACAGGTCAAGTTCAAGGACGTGGCGGGTGTGGACGAGGCGGTGGAGGAGCTCCAGGAGGTCGTGGAGTTCCTCAAGGAGCGGAAGAAATTCATCGCGCTGGGCGCGAAAATCCCGAGGGGCGTCCTTCTCGTGGGACCTCCCGGGTGCGGGAAGACGCTCCTGGCGAGGGCCATCGCGGGCGAGGCGGGCG
Source organism: uncultured Planctomycetota bacterium (assembly GCA_964387135.1). Lineage (GTDB taxonomy): Bacteria > JAJVIF01 > JAJVIF01 > JAPKYR01 > JAPKYR01 > CAYLVL01. The sequence goes on along the minus strand of CAYLVL010000126.1, from coordinate 2,312 downwards.
TGCCGTTCTTCCATATGAGCGGCAGCGACTTTGTAGAGATGTTCGTCGGCGTCGGCGCGAGCCGAGTGAGGGACCTGTTCGACCAGGCGAAGAAGCACGCACCGTCGATTGTATTCGTGGATGAGATTGACGCGGTCGGACGTCAGCGCGGAGCGGGTCTCGGCGGCGGTCACGACGAAAGGGAGCAGACTCTTAACGCGCTTCTTGTTGAGATGGACGGGTTCGATCCGAACTCCGGCGTGATAATGATCGCCGCGACGAACCGTCCCGATATCCTCGATCCCGCCCTTCTCCGTCCCGGACGTTTCGACCGTCGGATTGTCGTCGACCGTCCGGACATCAATGGACGCGAGAAAATTCTTGTCATTCACACCAGAGAGATTCCGCTTGCCGAGGATGTCGATCTCGGCATTATCGCAAGGCGGACGCCGGGCTTCACCGGCTCGGACATCAAGAATCTGAGCAATGAAGCCGCGATTCTCGCCGCACGGCAAAACGCAAAGAAGGTCCACCAGCGGCATTTCGAGGAATCGATCGAGCGCGTGGTTGCCGGGCCGCAGCGCAGGAGCCGCGTGGTCAGCAGGAAGGAGCAGGAGCGCCTGGCCTACCATGAGGCCGGGCACGCGCTTGTCCCCTATTATCTCGGCGACCAGGACCCGGTGCACAAGATCAGCATCCTGCCTCGCGGAATGGCGCTTGGATACACCCTTCAGCTTCCCATCGAGGATAGATACATAACCACCCAGCAGGAGCTTCTGGACAAGATGAAAGCCGCGCTTGGCGGACGGGTCGCCGAGGAAGTGATCTTCGGCGAGGTATCCACGGGCGCGCATGACGACTTGAACAAGGTCACCGAGCTTGCGCGAAGGATGGTGACCGAATTCGGCATGTCGCCGAAGCTCGGACCGATCACGTTCGGCAAGAAGCACGGCACGGTGTTCCTCGGTCGCGACATCTACGAGGACCGGAACTACTCCGAGAAGATCGCGTACATGATTGACCAGGAAGTTCAGTCCATGGTCAAGGAGTGCCATCGCGAGGTCACCAGGATACTGACCGAGCACAGGGACAAGCTAGAGCTTGTCGCAACGAGACTCGTCGAGGTTCAGGATATGGAGGGCGAAGAGCTGATCTCCCTCCTGGAGGACCAGCCGAGCCTTATCACGGACCAGACACCGCTGATGGATGTATCGAGGAAGGAGAAAGGGAAGGCGGCGGACGGGGAGGACGCGAAGGATGTCGAGGGGCTTGCGAAGAACCCCAAGAAGGCTCCCCCCGCGATAGAACCGGCATAGCGAGCTTGTCCGATCTGAAAGGAAAAAAGAATCCCCGTCATGTGCGGGGTTTTTTCCTGCGCTTCCGCGAAGCTCTCAATCAAACATGGGACAGGCGTTCCTCTGGGAACGTTTCAATGCTGAATATGTTTCCCGGGGGAAAAAATGATACAATCTGATTAGATTTACGACACTGCGGGATCGGCTTTGAACCGCATGAAGTTGTTGTTTATCTAAATAGTGTGTGCGGACCGCACGCTACTTAAGATGTTATATTAACAAAAAGGAGCAGACAGTGCGATACCGTATTCCATTCACACTTGCATCACTGGTCGTGGTATTCGGCCTGGTCATGGTGCCGCTCGTCACGGTCAGAGCGGACGAGTATCCGGATGTCCCGGTTACCGCCCCGTCAGGCGGAACTGGGGGGAACTACGAATTCCCCGGAACCGAGCCCAGCTGGAACCCCGACCACATCTCGGATGCCATTGTCAGCCTTAACGTGACGGGTGCCAACCTGATCGACGTGCTGATGATTCTCACCCAGCAGGCGGGCGTGAACTTCATTCTGGACGCCTACTGGAACACGACGCCCTCCGGACACATTCGCGAGGGTTTCCGGCCCCCGGGAGGACCCGACGCCGCGGGCGGCGGAGGCTGGGGCGGCGGGAGCGGTTTCAATCCCGCCCTCGGCAGCAGGGGCGGCTCGGTGACCATGAATGTCAGCGAGATGCCCTTCGACGTGGTGTTCAGGCAGCTCATGCAGGCCTATAACCTCGACTACGTGGTGTTCCGCGACACGCCGGATGCCGATCCCATCCTCTACATCGGCACCCGCGAGCGTCTCGAGCAGGAGCTCGGCCTCGGCTCAATAACCACCTACATGACTCACTACATCGATCCGTACGATGCCCTGGCTTTCCTCCAGACGATGGACCTTCTGCCCACAACCTCCGGTTACGGATTCTGGGTCTACGGAGGCGGGGGTAACGGCGGTTACGGTGGAGGGGGTCGAGGCGGTCGCGGCGGCGGGGGCGG
>CAYLVL010000125.1:0-7970 GCA_964387135.1 uncultured Planctomycetota bacterium | reverse complement strand
GAAAAGCTGGAGGACCGAAGGATCGGGAAGCTGCTGGCCGGGAACGATGTCGCCCCAGAGCTTGATCGGGTCGTCCGGATCGAAGGGCATGGTGTATATGTCCACGCTGGTGGCGGAGGGATCGGCGACAATCGGGTAAGGGGGATTGCCGGGGTTGCTCAGGTCTATGCTGAACTTGATTTTCACATCCATGAAGACGATATTGCTGCCGTCCGGGGAGAAGCTCGGGAACATCGGCTGATGCATCTCAATATCCATGCTGGTGGGAGTTAACGATAACTCGACGAGATTCACTTCACCGTCCATCGTGGTTCCCCAGTCCAAATCCCAAATCAGCGGATACTCGAATCCTCCGTTTCTGCTCATATACACGATGGTCGTTGTGGGTATGGGCTCGGTAAAGCCTGGAGGGAACAGCGAATCGAACAGATCGTAGGTTGTCCTGGTAAATGCGATGAACTGGCCGTCCGGGGAGTAATCGGGAGCGTAGTCGAACGTCCCCATGCCCTCCTCGGTCAGGATATCCACGATGCCCGAATCCAGGCTGAGCTTGGCGATTCCATAGCCCACCTCGTCGCTGCTGTTCAGGAAATCGGTTTCGGTGGAATCATCATCGACCCGTGAGAAAGCGATCTCTCTATAGGCACCGTTGGGGTTGATGTCGGGGCTGCCCATCTCGATCAGCACATTACCCAGGAGCTCCTGGGGAGCCCAGTTGCCCCAGAAGTCGAGGGCGGTCGTGTCGTCGATATCTGGGGGCATGTTGGCGCCGGCGAGGGCGATGCTGTCGGTGCCGCTTGCCATATCATAAACATGGATGTCGTCGTCTTCGTAGAAGCACATCACCGCATCGCCGGGGCCCCACGACGGGTGCAGCCGGTTGTTCACCAGTCGCTGCTCGTCGGTCAGTGTCAGATTGTTTGTGAAGATATCATCCTCGTCATCGTAAGCCACTTCAGAGCCGGCGTTGGAGAAGTCGGGATAAACGCTCCTCGAATTGAGGCGCGTCGGGCCGGTTACCGGGTCGTTGCCCCGCCTGTCCTTGAAAACGAGCTCAGGCGTGGTGTTGAAACCCGACGCTTCGGAATAGGCGATCAACGCGTCGCTGGCGATCATCGGGATCGTGATCAGATCGCCGAGCGACTTGATGTTGAGATAGTCGGGATCGACGAACTGGGGCGGCAAAGACGGGTCCTGGTAATTGGGATGGTTGCGCTCGCGGTAAGTAACCGTGCTCACCGGCCAGTCGTCAAGGTTGTCGTGATCGTTGTCCTCGGGATCGTAGCGCTCGGCGCTGACAGGTTGCTCGATGTATTCATCATCAAGATCCCCGTCGCCGTTCAGATCGACAAGGCCCTCGCGCCAGGCGATTATGCTCATCAGACGCTCCCGGCCGATAAGCGGGAGCATGTATTCAAAAAGCGCGCCCTCATCCTCGAACTGGGTATCGGGATTGTCCTCCGGCCACATATGCTGGATGTTGTAGCGGACGTCGCGGTTTGCGCTTCCGATGGGCGGGTGCTCCGGATCGGCCGCATGCTCGGTGTCCATCGTATAGACGGTCACACGCTGATTGAGAATCTCGAAATCGCGGGTTGTGATTCGCCTGTGCGGCGGATTGTTGGGAAGGCTGGCGTCATCCTCGCCGACAAAATCGGTCATCATGTCCTTCGGGTTTGTATAGGCTCGCCATGTGCCGTCCCAGATATCCTGCCCGTCCCCCATACGGCCCGAGCCGTCCAGGAGATCCTCGGTCGGCAGCGGATCGGGAAGCGGGAACTGGTAAAGCTCCCCTATCGTCTCATCATCGTCATAATCGCCGTTCCTGTTGAAGTCGCTTGACAGATCGAGGTGGCGTCTCCGCTGCATCATCTGCCGGAGCATCCAGTTGGCCTTTGCGACATAGCTTTCAAAGAGGACACTGTCGAAGCTGTCGGCAAGACGGGCCATGTCCCCGTCTTCCATCAGGAGACTGATGAGGATATCCCTGGCCATCAGATACCCGCCGTGATTGGGATGGGTATCGTCGGTCATTATGTCGATGATCTCGTTCTCGTCGGCGTCCCACTCGTCGCGATTGACCTCCGGCTCATCAAGATCGGTATAGTCGATATTGTGCGACGAGAAGATGATGTTGAGGAGCATATTGATCGGGAAGCGTCCGGCTTCGTCCGACACAATCGCTTGATGCCATCCGGGGACAGCCTCGCCCTCCTGGGAACCGAGCTGGTAGCGGGTGATGGTACCCGGGGCGGGCTTATATTCAAGGTTACTCGAAACGAAGGCACTGGTCAGGAAGTTCGAGCCGCTGGTGGAGCCGAAGAAGGGATTGGCCCACGACGAATCCACGACCGCCTGCTGCAAGGGCATGTACCATGCGTACTGGCTTACGTTGAACGGCGTCAGGGTACCGCCGAAATCATACAGGGAATCGTAGACAAGCCTGTCGACTGCGTCGCCGCTCTCCTGCGCGAACGCGGGCGTGAAGCTGGTTTCGTCAAGCGGGAGTCCGACAACGCTGTTGAGGTCATCACCGGGCGAGCCGCTTGTGTTCCGGAAAAAGCTCGCGGGTCTTGGCCTGAACAGGACATAGGAATACAGCCTGTTAAGGTCGCGATAGTAATCCGGCTCGGCCGGAGAAAGCTGCCATGAGAAATCCTCGAGATCGGCGCTTGAATAGACCGATACCGGATCGCCGTCATGCGGTCCGCTGAGCATGCTCATCTCGCTCGGATCGAGGTAGAACGCGGGGGCACGCGATTCGTCGACCGTAAGATCGCCGCGCTCCCTGCCCACATACTGGAAGGGGAGCAGGAACCTGGGATCGTCGTTCGCATCCTGACGGTAATACTCGCCGAAATCGTCCATCCCGAAAGGCACGTTCATCAGCTGCCATCGCACCGGGACATCGTGCCCGTCCTCGTCCCAGCCTTCCTCCATGGAACGCTCTACGAGGAATACGGTATTGTTCTCAGGATGCCGCGCCCAGGGCTCGGCGAGATAGTCGTACTCGTGCCTGCCCGAAATCGAGTCGGGATCGGTAAGAACCCAGTACGACTGATCCGGATCGTATGGATCCCTGCTGGTGATATCCTGCGAGATGTCCACCAGGAAACGATCCTGATCGGCCATGAGCGCCGCGACAGCTTCATAGAAGCCCTTGTCCGCCTCATCACCAGCCGTCTTGGTGTATGCCTCGTTGATCGGGAGCAGGCTCTCGATCCTTACTGAGTCCAGTATGAGAATCGTAACAGGCAGGATAAGTGCTATGAACATGAGCACGGCCACGAGGACCACGCCACGTTCGCCCCTTCCTGTCCGGAGCTTCCGAGAAATAGACTTGGCGGTCATGTTCTTCACCCGGTTGATGTCACTTTCAATCATTGACTAGGTTCTAATAACGTCTCGAATGGTTCAACCCGTACCTGAGCTCCCTCAGGGCGACTTCTGCTCTGTCCTTGAGCGCAGGCGGGCAAACGAAGGTCTGAAGTGTGGTAAAGGCACCGGCGTTGTAATTCGGATTCATGTTTGGCTCCACGAAATCGAAGCCGTAACCCGGTACCGAGCTGAAGCGCACATTGTCGGCGGCCTGGAAGAACGGATCGTACTGATTCAGTGTGCCGAGCATTGTGTCCCCGCCCTCGTCAAGACCGAAATCAATGAACCCCATTCCGTAGTCGGGGGTGTCGGGATCGGTGATATTGTGGTTGATGCTGGAGCGATAGAGCCCGAGGGTCTTGGAGTTGGCGGTCTTGATGGTCACGCTCACCGCGTTGATGAACCGCCAGCCCTCGAAAAGGAGAATGCCCCTCTGGTACTCGTCGTCCCCGTCAGGGCCTCCATAAATATAAAAGGAATTGACGGGATGGTTCTCGTAGTCCTGATCGTCCGGATCGCGCGGGAAAAGGGGTACCTCCTCGCCCGTCTCGTGGTTGTACCAGACGAATATCTCGTCACCGTAGATGTTGAAATAGCGGTAGTACCCGTCGTCGGTGTTTATTCCGGAGCCGGCATTCTGCTCGTCGGGATCATACCTGATCTCGATCATCTCGTTGTCGTCGATGTGCCAGTAGCGGAATCGGATGTTGACCACATGGTCGGCGAGCGCCTGCCTTAGGGCGGGCTCATCGATCTGGAGCTGATCGCTGATGCCGCCGAGACCGTCCGGGCGGCCGGGTACGGCGGTCTGGCCGGTATCGGGATCGCTCCTTGTCGGATTCATCATCTCAAATGAGCGAACGATGACGAAATCGGCGATGTCCGCCACCGTCTCGATGGTCGGATCGTCCCGATTGACCAGGGTATTGAACTGCTTGTCCAGGCCGCTGAACGTGTCCTCGTAAACCAGCGGGCCCCTCGGCCTGACAAGCTGATGCTCGTAGGTGACCCTGGTAATCGCCGAGGTCGGATTGGGAATTCCGCCGGGCTGATCGTCAAGGTCGAGCGACGTGCCGAATCCGACGTAGTACTGGGTGTTAGGATAGAACGTGGAGCCGTACCGAAGCAGGCTGATGCGGTTGGGACAGAGCGGGCGAACGTCGTACGGGAAGCCGTCATCCCTGAAATCCTCGTACTCGCCTCCGCCTGCGCCCCGCGCGATGTCAAGCTCTATGTAACCGTCCGGATCCGAATCGGTGCTTCTGCGATAGATCGGCCACGCGTCGGGATCGTCGTCGAAATAGGGATTAATCACGTTCTCATTGATCGGGAAGCCGCCCGTGGCCCAGTCGCGGTAGGCCTCAAGCCTCAACGGGGCTATCTCCACGGCGTGCCTGATGTCGTCCGCGATGTAGTTCAGGGCTATTCGTGCGTTCTGCTGCGCGACCGTGCGTTCATCGCCCGATCTCAGCGTTTCGAAGGTGGCGAGAACCACCCCCACGAAGATCGAGAAGAATATCGATGCGATGAGCAGTGCCACCAGCATCTCGATCAGTGTAAAACCCTTTTGCTTGCTAAGCGTCATCGTTCTGCCCCGTAATGGTTCGATTTCATGGGGAGGATGTACAAGGTGGGAACGCACCTGAACTGAGAATCGGTCAATCTCCCCACCCGACCGCCGCACCCGACCGACTCGAAAACCGGGCACAGCGTAGCGCTCAATGTGTTGAATCTATCAGCTACCCTCAACTCTGACCTGGTCCTCGTAGGCACCTGATGTAATGACATCCATCGCGCCGACGAGGGCCTGCTTGACCGCGTACTCATACGCGCTCAGAGTATCGGGATCGCCGTCACCCAGAGGTCTCGGGAAATTCGGAACTACATCCGAGTACCGGTTCCGCTCGGCCGTGGCGGTACTGCCGTAGACTACCAGCCAGTAGTTTCGGCAGTATCGCATGAAATCCACCGTGTTCGGATCCGTCTGAACCGGATCGAGCGGGATGTAGGCGAAATTGCCCTCAGGGAATCCGGTCTGTAGGATCTCGGCACGGGTTACCTTCCAGCCGGGCTGCACGGTGTCGTACCTGAGATCATGGTTCGGGTCACCCTTGAACCTCAGATCGCCTCCATCGGGATCGGGCCAGTCGTAACGTCCCGGCTCCGTGATGGTTTCGAAGTCACCGTCCTCGCCGTACCATAAAGGCTCGCACAGTCTCACGGGACTCGGGTCGCCTGCGAAGATATCGTCACCGGGACCGTAATTGATCGTCTTGAAGTCCCATGTGAACTCGATGCCGAACATATTCAGCATCGGCAGGGCCTGATCCGTGACATGCTGGATGTTGATCCGGAACGGATTCTCGGGATAGATCTCGAGATCCCCTTCGGCAATCAGCCTGTCCGGAACCTGGTATGGAGGCGGCGGAGGGGGATTCTGCGGATCCAGCCTGAAATAGAAACCGTCTAAGAAATCGAGGTCGGGATCCTGCGGCTTGATAACACCTCCACCGATAAGCGCTCTCATCGAGTAGTATTCCTGGGAGCTCTTACCCGCATAAAACGGCTCGACACCGTCATCATCGGCCTGGGGAATAGCCAGGCCGGGATAGTAGCCGTCATGGTTGGTCGCGAAGGTTTCCAGCGCGGTCTGAATGGTATGGGCACCGGCCATGACCTGGGTTTCCTTCGCCTTGGTTCTGAGCCTTTGCATGTTGGGCACCGCAAGGGCCACCAGAATGCCGATCACGGTGATGACAACAAGGAGCTCTACCAGCGTGAATCCCTTCTGTCGGTTCATTATTCTCCACCTCGAACGCTTGATACGACTGGAAAGCGGGTCGCCCGCCGACCTCGGCGGGACCATCTGCAATTCGTTGTATTCAAGCGTTGCGTTTTTTCTCTTTCTTTCCTTCCCCGCCTAATCAGTCAGATATGGAAGCCCGTTGTGATTGATATCACACGGGTCCGAATCTTCGCTATCACTGTCGTCCACGTCCGGGATCGTAAGTGATCGGGCCGGACTGTCGTCGCTGCCCTCATCCGAAAGCACGAATCGTCTCGGAGGAGGATATTCCTTCAAGAAGCCGTTCAGATTCGAATCGTTATAGAACGTCCGCTCCAGGCTTACATGTCTCGCGCCCCCGTAATTCTCAACAGGTACTTCTTCAACCACGCCGTCGGCATCCACGTCCAGAAGCTGCATCTCGGCCTCGCCGGTGAGGTAGAAGACCGTCACTATGACCTTTATTCCGTAGATGGGCGTGGAGTAATTCATGTTCAGCGGGTCTCTCAACACCATTCCCCAATCGTCATGGCCTACATCGAAGTTGGTAAAACCGCCCAGCGGCAGATCGCGCTCCAGACACAGCTCCAGCTTGAAGATGTCGAGGTCCGTATAGCCGTCGTCGTTCTCTCTCTCCCACTTGTAAAGTTCGTCGACCCATGAATCCTCGAACCTCGGATTGGCAAGCTCGGGAGTAGGATCGATGAAAGTTGTCATGCGGACGAAGTTCTGGAATGTTCTCTCCCGATGCCGGAAATCCGGGATACCCTGCTGGGCGTGCTGCCTGTCGAAGAGCAGGCCGGCATCAAGAATAGCGGTGGGGCACTCCGTGATACGGACCCGTCTGTACATCGGGTCCATGCTGGTCACGTAAAGCCCCTCGACAACCGTGTCGTAAAGTCCGTCGCCCGGCACGTATGTGTTGAAATTCTCAACCGGGGTTCCGGAGAACTCGGAATCGGTGTACATCCTCAGCAAGCCGTTGGTGGCGATCTCGATATCTTCAAGGTCCGGGGGATCGGCCAGGATGCCCGCCTCGCCGTCGCCGTCAAGATCGTCGTCGCAAAGGCCATTGAAGTTCGGGTCCAGGAGCCTGCCGGTGTAGTTGTTGTAGTAATCCCTGTAGACCGGCACCGGGACGTGCTCGTCCTCGCAATCGGTCGGGTCGAACCGGTATTCGATTTGATCCGTGTCCGGAATGTCGCGGTTGTCGTAGTTCCTGCCGACCAGGGGGTTAAGCTGAGCTCCCTCGCCGTCATAGCGATGCGTTACAGGCAGGGGGTCGGCTCTGTAGGGGAATCCCGGTGTGAAATTCTCGTTGAAGTAGTAGAGATCGTCGTAGTCGAGTGCGGCGCAGACCTCCATGCGCTCCTGGGCAAGTTGGATCGCCTGCGAGTACAGGGCCGCGTTCTGGATGACGGTCAGGCTTCGCACGTAAAGGCTCGCAAGAGGAAGGATGACCAGCAGGAGGATGGTTATGGCCACCATCACCTCAAGGAGAGTGAAACCCGCCGATTCTCCGAGCTTATTCCTCATTCGTGTAGTCATGAGACGCTCTGGTAATCGCATTGTTTGCCGGAAGGAACGGTTTGAGCATCGCATTTCAATCACCCCGCCGGCCGAACCCTCCTGAATTAACGCCTCTTTGCGACAGCTCTGTTCGCCGCTCCTTGCCGCCTCCTATCTCACCAAGGACCAGAATCTCCGGCCCTTTGGCCCCTGCTTGTATCGGACGGTCATGCGACCGCTGATCTCTTGAGTTCAGAAAAAGTCTATCGGCGGCACCGCATAATCCGGATGCCGGTAC
>CAYLVL010000124.1:1800-7994 GCA_964387135.1 uncultured Planctomycetota bacterium | reverse complement strand
GTATACCTACTGCCGCGACCACGAGCGCCTTGTCCTCCAGGGGCCCGACAGGGTCAGCCCGTTCTACATTCCGCACTCAATCGCCAACATTGCCGCGGGACTCATCGCGATTCACGAGGGTCTCAGGGGTCCTAACCACGCGGTCGTGAGCGCGTGCGCCAGCGCGAATCATGCCATGGGTATCGCTTTCAAGACCATACAGATGGAAATGGCGCCCGTCGTAATTACCGGCGGATCGGAAGCCGCACTTATCCCCCTGGGTGTCGCTGGTTTCCAGAACATGAAGGCGATAACCGCCGAATTCAACGATGAGCCGGAAAAGGCGAGCAGGCCGTTCGATGCGAAAAGGTCCGGATTCGTTATCGGCGAAGGCGGCGTGATGTTCGTCTTCGAGGACATGGAGCTTGCGAAAGCCCGTGGAGCCCGGATCTACGGCGAGGTCTGCGGTTACGGTGCCAGTTGCGATGCATACCACATCACCGCTCCCGCCCCCGAAGGCGCCGGGGCTATCCAGGCTATGAGAATGGCCATCGAGGACGCGGGTGCTTCCGTGGACGATGTCGACTACATAAACGCTCACGGCACTTCCACACCTCACAACGATCCCGCCGAAACCCAGGCGATTAAGACCCTGTTCGGTGAGAGGGCGTACGATATTCCCGTCAGCTCCGTAAAGAGCATGGTCGGACACCTCCTCGGCGCCAGCGGAGCGATCGAGCTTGCCGCGATGCTGCTCGGCATGGAGGAGGGCTGGATTCCCCCGACAATCAATTACGAGTTCCCTGATCCGGAATGCGATCTCGATTACGTGCCCAATGAAGCAAGGGAGCACGATATCAAACTCGCGATTACCAACTCGTTCGGATTCGGCGGCCATAACGCGGTCCTGGCGATTCGTCCTGCGGACTGAAATGCCTGACGGCACTATCTTGCCTCTGCTTTCGGTTTCTACTTGAAATTGTGCCCGTTAATGTGGTAGAAAGAACGCTTGTCCGAAAACATAATTCAACAAGGCAGGCCATACGTGTCGGTAAAGATCAGACTTAAGAGAATAGGCCGAAAGAAGCAGCCTACATTCAGGATTGTGGTAACTGAAAGCCGCAATCCTCGCGGCGGTAGGGTCATCGAGACAATCGGGCATTACAGCCCTTACCTCAAGGACAAACCGCTGAAGGTTGACGTTGACAGGATTCAGGAATGGCGCGGGAAGGGTGCTGTCCCGACGGAAGCCGTCAGGCGCCTTCTCAGACGTCTGGAGAGCACCGGTGACAAAGCCGCGTCTGCCGAGACTAAGGCGAAACCGACCGATCTTCAGGTCGAGACCTCCGCGGCTGAAGCAATCGAGCCTGCCGACGAGAAGAAGTCCTTTGATGAGCCGGCTCCGGAAGCAACTTCAGAAACCTAGCACACTGGAACGATACGGACAGTGGTTTTACCTGTCGGATTAAGATTCAATACAGAGCGGGAGAAGTGATTGTGGTGTTTAACATTTTCAAGAAGGGCGATAACGGCGGCGAGGAGAAGGCCGGTCAGGAGGACAGCGGACTTGCGGCTCTGCTCAAGATGATGGTGGAGCGCCTTGTTGACAATCCCGACGACGTTGCTGTAAGGGAGGTCTCAGGCGACGCGTCGACCATCCTTGAGTTGAAGGTCAACGAGGCCGATATGGGCAAGGTTATCGGTAAGAAGGGCCGCATCATCAAGTCGCTCAGGATTGTCATTCGTGCCGCGGCTGTGCATGAGGGTAAGAACGTTTCGATAGAGCTGCTTAACGACTGATTCCAGCCCGTAGCCCAGTCCCGGAGTAGGGATTTCGGGTTGGGGAGGATTGAGTCATGGATATCGGCCTCATTCTGGGGGCCTTTGGCATAAAGGGCGAGGTTCGGATCCTCAGCCTGCACGGTGAGCCGGAGAGGTTTCTAGAACTCCGCGAGCTGATCCTTGTTGCCGAGGACGGCTCGGAAGCTCGTGTGGAAGTCGACAAGGTCAGGATCCACAAGGGCCACGCCCTGATAAGGTTCAAGAATGTAACGGACAGAACATCGGCCGGGAAGCTGAAGGGCTCCTACGTCCGATTGACCGGCGGCGAGCTGACTGTAAGCGAGGAAGCCCGCCTGGAGCACGAGAAGCTTATCGGTCTCGAGGTCTTTACAAAACAGGGCGACCGGCTCGGGGTGCTCGAGGAGGTGATCCAGACCGGGGCCAACGATGTGTACGAGGTCGTCGACGGAGAGAGGAGCGTTCTTCTCCCCGCCATCAGCGACGTGATCGTCGAAGTCGACCTCCCGAACGGCCGTATGGTTGTGGATCCTCTCCCCGGTCTCCTCTGAATGTCCGGACGACCTTTGAACATTGATATCCTGAGCCTGTTCCCGCGCTTCTTCGATGTGCCGCTGGCCACCAGCATTGTCGGCAAGACGATCGAGAAGGAGCTTGTTTCCGTCACCTGTCGCGACATCCGCGACTGGGCCGAAGGCGAGTACCGTCAGGTCGACGATATGCCCTACGGCGGCGGCCCGGGCATGGTGCTCATGCTCGAGCCGCTGGTAAGGTGCATCGAGTCCGTGCTGGCGGATAGACGATCGGACGGCCTCGATCCCATCATGATCATCCTATGCCCGAGGGGCAAAAGGCTCGAACAGCCGATGCTCGATCGATGGGCCCGGCTCGATCCTGAGAAGCGCAGCCTGCTCATTCTCGCGGGACATTACGAGGGCTACGATGAAAGATTGTACGCCCTCTTCCCGTGGGAGACCGTTAGCCTTGGCGACTTCGTCCTCTCCGGAGGCGAGGTGCCCGCGCTGGCGATTGTGGACGGGGTCGCGAGACTCATCGAGGGAGCACTGGGGAATCCCGATTCGCTCGCTCATGAGTCGTTCAAGTCGGGACTCCTGGATCATCCCGCCTACACAAGGCCTCCGGAATTCCGTGGGATGAAGGTCCCGGAGGTACTTCTGGGCGGAGATCATGCGAAGATAGATACATGGAGGGCGATGAAGCGGAAAGAATTGACGGAGAGATACAGGCCGGACTTGCTTGATACGAATAACCGGGAGGAGAACGACGCATGATGCAGGATTTCAAGAGCGTCGTCGTGTAAAGGGAGTGAACGAAAATGACTGAGAAAGAAACATACAAGGATAATACGGATGTTCCCGACGAGGGAGCTGTTGAGGAATCCGAAGCCGAGACTGAAGACAAGGCTGTAGATCAGGACACAGCCGAAGAACCTGCTGCCGAGGCTAAGGAGGAGGTCCCATCCGAAGAGGCTGAGGAAGAGCCCGTAGAAGCCGAAGCCGAGGTCGAGGAAGAAGCGGAAGAAGAAAAGGAAGAGGAGGGTGAAGAAGCCGGGGAGGAGGAAGAAGAGGAAACAATCTCCGGCTTCGACAAGGTTGCGGCGCTTACGGACAAGGCTATTCGCACTGACCTCCCCGACTTCCGTCCCGGCGACACCGTCAGGGTGCACGTGAAGATCATCGAGGGCAGCAAGGAGCGGATACAGGTCTTCGAGGGCGTGGTCATCGCGCTGAAGCACGGAGGAATGGATCGCACCTTCACCGTCCGCAAGACATCGTGGGGCGTCGGAGTGGAGAGAACGTTCTTCCTAAACTCCACGAAGATCGACAGGATCGAGCTCGTCAGGCGCGGGCGCGTGCGACGGGCCAAGCTCTATTACCTCAGACAGAGAGCCGGCAAGTCCGCCAGAATCAAAGAACGCAGGATGCAGCAGCCAAAGGAGTAGGCGACGTAGATCACTTATTGCTTTGAGACGTGCGGGGACGGGTCAGGCAAAAGCCGTCCCCGTTTTCAATTTGCGGCACCCGTCGTTGTATAATCTGCCAACCGGCTAGTGATATCAGAACCGACATTTCCACCGTTTCAATCGCGTGTTGAGCTCGACTTTGCGCCGGGTTCGAAAGAGCCTGGAAAACTCAAGCCGGGTGCGGACGTTCTACTTGTCGCTCGATTCCGCGACTTCCTCGGCGAGCCGACCTCAGCCACAGGCCCTGTCAGGCTGACTGCGGACAAGGGCTCGCTCTTCCTCCCCAATTCCCAGCTTGCAGGATCAGAAATCACGTTCCAGCAGGGGGAGGTACCCATCGGTGAGACGGGGGAGCTTCCGATCGTCTACAAGCCGTCGGGTGAGCACGGGAAGGTCTCCATCAGGCTTGCCTGTGACCTTGGCACCGATGAAATCGAATTCACGATTCCGGCACCGTCGGGATTCGCGCTCGCGGAGATGCTCGAGAGCGTGATCTACGCCTTCCTCGTCGCGATCGTGATCAGGATTTTCTTTTTCCAGACCTTCTGGATTCCGTCCGGCAGCATGGAGCCGACCCTGTACGAGGGCGACCGGATAATCGCAAACAAGCTTGTGTACAGGATGCGGGAACCGCATCGGGGCGAGGTTGTCATCTTCCGGGTCTTCCAGCCCGGAAGCAGGGGACGTGGAGCGCTCACCCTCGACGAGGCCCTTGCCTCCGCCGAGACGAGACGCTCCTGCGGTTTCAATCGCGGAGAAGAATCAGCGGAAGCGCCTGCGATCCGGGTGGAGGTCCAGGACTACATAAAGCGCGTGGTCGGTCTCCCCGGCGATGTAATAGAAGTCAATAACGGCGAAATTTATGTCAATGGCGAGGTGCTGATCGAGTCATTTGACACCCGTCCGCCCGATTACGACCGCTACGGCCCCATAACAGTGCCGCCGGGCGAGGTTTTCGTGCTCGGCGACAACCGGTCCAACTCGCAGGACAGTCATGTGATCGGCACGGTGCCGATACGCAATATCGAAGGGAGAGCGGAGGTGGTTTTCTGGCCACCGAGGCGCATCAGGCTGATACCCCGGGGCGACTGATTGTGTCTGCGATCTGCTCCGCATGCCGCTTCAATGGGAACTTCAGGCAATCAAGGCTCTCTTTTCGGCGTTCCGGATGGAATCGAGCCGGATGAGCCGGTGGACCCCTGGTATATCGAGCGTGGCTTTCGTCTGATCGCGGGAGTGGACGAGGCTGGACGCGGCGCTCTCGCCGGACCGGTATGTGCGGCTGCCGTCATTCTCGGCGATGCCCGGATCGATGGTCTGAACGACTCGAAGAAACTCAAACCGGATGTGCGCGTGAGGCTGACTGAAGAGATATGGATGAAGGCGAGGGGAGTGGGTGTCGCGATGGTGGGCCCGGCGATGATCGACTCGATCAACATCCTTCGGGCTGCGATGGAGGCGATGCGTCTGGCGGTCAGGATGCTTCCGATCAGCCCGGAAATCGTGCTGGTCGACGGAAATCAGTTGCCATCCGGCATTGACAATGGCGTGGCTATCGTGAAGGGAGACACGAAGTCCCAGGCAATCATGGCGGCGGGCATAATCGCCAAGGTGACCCGCGATGCCTACATGATCCGTGCGGCGAGGCAATTCCCCGATTTCATGTTTGAGGTTCACAAGGGTTATGCCGTCCGCGCCCATTTCAACGCCCTCGAAAAGCACGGTCCGACCGACATCCACAGGCTGTCCTTCGAGCCATGCGGCCGATTTCTATGAACTTGCCAGACATACATATGGTAAGTACAATTGCCCCTCGCGTGTCCCTGGAGCTGTCGAGATGAAAGCGGGAGGTCCCCAGGATGGCTCGGGCGAGGCGCGCCGAAAGCGCTCGCTCGGCAAGGCCGGGGAGTCGGTCGCTCGCAGGTATCTCGAAGCGAATGGATATCGGATCATCGAGACGAATTACAGGCGCAGGGGCGGAGAAGTGGACATTGTGGCCTTCAAGGATCGGACGCTGGTTTTCTGCGAGGTGAAGACGAGAATCGGGGCGGGAGATGCCGTGGAAAGCTACAGCGAGACGCAGCAGCGACGGATGGTCAGGGTCAGCCAGTTGTTTCTGCTCGATCGCGCCGAGAGGCTGCCGAAGGTTTTCGATCTGAGGTACGATCTGATTGTGATCGGAGAGGGTGAAGATGGGATTCTTGAAGTGAAGGAACACATGGCGGACGCGTTCCGCCCGGCATAGACGCGATAAAAACGAACAAGGAGAATATGAAATGGCGCTTGATCCTCAAACGGCCGATACGCGGCTCAAGGAGGCTCTCCAGGAATGCAGGAACAAGAATTTCGAGAAGGGTCGGGAGCTTCTGGAGCAGTTGATCGCGGACGATCCTGAGAACTTCGAGGCTATGAATGCCCTGGGCAAGGTCCT
>CAYLVL010000124.1:0-1790 GCA_964387135.1 uncultured Planctomycetota bacterium | reverse complement strand
AGGTCCTGATGATCATGAAGGAGCCGGACGGGGCTATAGAGATGTTCAAACAGGCGATCGACATCCGCCCCGACTTCGCGGAGGCTATCCTCAACCTCGCCCAGACCTTCTACAAGCTGGGCGAATACCCCGAGGCGAGGACCTACTACCAGAGAATGGTGGAGTACGAGCCGAAGAACGCCGACGGGCATTTCGGCCTGGCGAATGTGTACAGGAAAACCGAGCAGTACAAGGACGCGATCAGGGAATACAACGAGGCGCTGGAGATTAATCCGAAGGACGCCCAGGCCTACGTCAACCTTGGGCTGTGTCATTTCAAGGACAACAACTATCACGATGCGATATACAACTTCAAGATGGCGCTGGAGCTCGGTGGCGAAAGCCCGAAAGCGTTCATGAATCTTGCGCTGAGCCTGGAGAAGCAGGATCGCTATCCCGAGGCTTGCGAGTACTGGGAGCGGTACATCGATCTGGGGCCGAAGGCGGAGTATCTGGACCTTGCGATCGAGCATCTCCAGCTATGCAAGACCAAGTTCTGAGGGGTATTGTAGGGTTTTGACAAGGGCGGGTGGCTGTGATATCGTGATTCTCCTGGATCGGGCGGGAAAGGATTTGGTTTTGGAAGCGTGTCGGTTGCGTTGACCGGAGCCGTCTTTATGGTATAATGGCGGTGGACGCAGATTTTTTACCGCACCGTTTTATTCTTCCGCGCGCTTGCCAATCACCGAGTTGTGAAAATTCAGAATGAGTCGGAAGCCTGGGCTTCCATCGTGGGGTATTGTAAAGTGGGACACGTTTTATATTATCATAAATATCATATGCTTCGCGCAGGACGCGAAGAAAGCGAGGTCAACACATGAAAATCAGAGAGAAGGGTTTCACTCTGATTGAGCTTTTGGTCGTTATCACGATCATCGGCATTCTGGCGGCCATTGCGCTGCCCAACTACATTAAGGCCAAGAACAAGGCCAAGGAAGCGGAGGTGAAAGCCAACTGTCACACCATCCAGATCGCTCTTGAGAGGTACATGACGGATAACAATGAGTACCCGCACTACCTCCTCGGCGGCGATATAGACGGATGGCTGAACTGGCATTCCAAGTGGGATGGCGTCAACGATATCGGCATGAGCGGCGGACGTGTAGCATCCAACGACCGCGTTCAGGACCCCCTCGTCGAGTACGACTATATCACCAGCTATCCCTTCAACCCGTTTGTGGGTGACGGCCAGATCATCATTCGGCAGACAAACTACGAAGGCGACGACCAGCAGGGCGACGGTGATCCCAGGTTCGGTTACAAGGGCAATGTCATGGGCCAGGGACTCGATGACATGAATTTCTTCAAGGGTGCCATTATCGGCACGCCCTTCTTCTGGAGCGAGATCGAGACCCGTCGTACCCTGGACCGCGGCGCATGGATGGAAGTGCCGCCCGCCTTCCAGAGCGGCGAGCCGTTCAACACCGAGATGTACTACCTCTTCGGTGGTTTCCGGTATCCCCCGGACTACATCGAGCCCGGAAGGGTCACCAGCGACGTGATCTTCACGTTCTGGCCCGGTAACTTCTTCTACAAGGCAACCACTGACCAGGTCATCAGCCGGCAAGGCTGGACCATTCCGGTCCCCAACACCAACATCGGCGGCCATTACAACCGCTACATCATGGGCGGTTACGGTGCCGAGGGTACTGTGGGTCAGGACGTCATCCGCCTCATCTGGTGGGATCCTGATGGAAACCAGGTCTTCTGGCAGTGTCCTCCCCCCTTCCCCCAGGATGCTTTCGGTTGCG